>NZ_ARZA01000040.1 GCF_000387765.1 Caldisalinibacter kiritimatiensis | reverse complement strand
TCACTATCAACATTCATTTCTACGATTAAATCATTACTTCGCAGTATAATACCTTTATCCATTGGTCGCCACTTAACATTAATACCCATAGACTCACAAAATTCTCTTATAGGTATCATAGTCGTACCATCTTCAATATACGGTTTTTGGGTTAAAAATATCTCCTCTTTATCTAGATATATATTTAATTGCTCCTTATTTTTTTTATAATCAAATATAAAGTTTCCATTTCCAGTTATAAAACTCCATTCTTTATTAAACTCTTCTTCTCTATCATCTGTGTATATGATTTTTCCCTTAACAACTACTGTATATTCAGTATTTGCCTTAAGTTTATCAACAGGTATTATAGCTATACTAGAATTGAGATTCTCATCTGCTTTGAAGTATATAGATTCTATAACTTCATAATCTTCAACCTTAGGTACTAAAATAAAGGATTTAACTTTGTTTTCATCTTGTATAATTTTTGCTGTATGTATTTTCAGCCCCTTAATGCCTTCTCCAAAAACAGAAAGTGTAACAGGATACCCTGTACTATCCTTTGTATTATTAAAGTATCTTAGTGGATTTGGCTTTTCATTGTTTCTCCACGTCAATGGTATATGTTTTTGTCCATCTACAGGATACATAATAATCTGCTCATCATGCCCGTTAAAGGTTGGTGCACCTAGTTCTAAAACATTAGCATATTTTTCCTCATCGCTGCTATATCCATAACCAATCTCAGTAAGCACTGGATTTATTAATGGTAGTCTATGATAAACAGAATTCATCCAGTCTACAACAGCTTGTTGATGTGATTTAATTGTATGTATATTTTCAGCTATAACTGGACTAGTATAATTAAAGTAATTTGTCCTATCCCATGGTTGCTCTCCTGTATATAACATACTTTCTTTATTATATTCATAATGACTAACTTCATTATTTTCTAAAATATACTTACTATGGTACAATGCTGCCATATTCAGTTTGTTATTAAATTTTACATCTTTTAAGCCTATAATCTTTCTATACTTATTTATAACTTTTTTAACTTCTTCTATAGATTTTATTTCTTCTAGTTTATCAATAACATTATCATCTATTGTAAAAGTAAATGTCTTTTTTATTTTTGTCTTATTATTGAAATATACTATAATTGTTGCTTCGTGTTCACCTATCTCAAGTGGCTGTAGAGGAGTAAATGATATACTTTTAGTTCTTTCATTATAAAATCCGTCATGCAAATCTTCATCTATTATAATATCAACATCAGTTATTTCATTATTTCCTATTGATTCAAATACCCAAGTAATAGTAGGCTTTGAAACTCCTATAAGCCCTTGGGGACTTGGCTGATAATACCATATATCACTTTTAGCTATAACAAAAGATGGTATAATAATCAGCAATATGACTAAAGTTATTAAAGATTTCTTGTTTATCATGTAATCACTCCTAAATAAAAAACTAAACTTAACATACATTAATTTTCAATATCAAATTTTATTTATTATATTATATATAATCACTAATTATAAATTAATGCCTATATTTTTACTTCTATTATAACCTATTCATTTCCTCCCTATAATACTAGAAACATCCAGACCTTTTTGGTTATTAATTGATAATTTGTACAGGGTTACCATATCAAATTGTTTAAAAAAAAACGCCAGTTTTATTTACTGGCGTTTTTTATGTTTATAGGTTTTAAATTTTCTATTAATAATTTCCTACTTTCTTTTATTAAGTTTAGTTTATAGCTTTGCTCCACAAGTTCCTTTTGATTTCCACAGATAATGCTCCATTCAAGCGAAACATTCATGCTTATTAGATTATTTATTTGCTCAATTGATTCTATTTTTTTTACTTTTACATCATTTATATATCCTAAATCTGTTGCATTATTCTTTACTTCTTCTATCATCTCCATATCACTTGTTAATATATCTCCAGTCTCAATATCAGCCAATAATAGCTTTATTTTTTCTTTATCATATTGCTCATTACCGAAAATAACTTTATTCATTATTTCTGTCCTCTTTTTCAGTATTCCTTCTATTTGTAACTTATCTGTATCATATTCATCTAGAGCTTGTACATCATATATTTTTATTGAAATTAATAAAACAAAAACAAAAACTAATATTTTGCTAACTTTTTTCATAAAAAAACCCCCTATACTTATTAACTCAATTATAAGTATAGGGGATTATAGCTAAAAAATTTATCATTTACTGTTACTGGAAAAAATTTTTTTATAGACAGAAAACTACAATTCTTATAATATACCTAAATTTAAGACAAATACTATCAATTTAAAATTTATATCTCCATATTATGTATTTCTTTTTTTTCTTCTTCAGATAACACTTTTTCAAGGTCAATTAATATTATTAATCTATCGTCTACTTTACCTACTCCTGTTATATACTTTCTATCTATACCTGTAATCATATCTGGTGCAGGGTCTATATCATCTTCAGCTATTCTTAAAGTTTCTGATGCTTCATCTACAATAAATCCAATCTGCTTATCATTTAGACTAATAACAATTATTCTAGTATTATTAGTAACCCCTTTATCATCTAAATTAAATCTCTTCTTTAAGTTTATAATTGGTATTACATTTCCTCTGTAATTAATTATCCCTTCTATGAAGCTTGGTGTATTAGGTACTTTTGTACTTTCCTGATATGGACCTATTTCTTTAACGTTCATTATATCTATACCATATTCTTCTTTTCCCAATTTAAAAACAACATATTGATTCTCAGCCATCTCTATGCCTCCTTTTATTATTTACTACTATATTTCTACAAATCTTATTTTTATCCTTCAAAAAATTTAATTTTTTAAAAAGGCTGTATATCTATACAGCCCTAATCAACTATCTCAATACTTTCTAATTGTCTTCTAAAATGCTTTTTAAACTCTTTTAAATACTCTTCCCTTAGTCGCTTTTGTTCCTTTTTCTCTTCCTCTGTTAGTCCTTCTTTTTTCGCTTTTCTAGCTAAATAATTTATTCTATCTAATTTTTCCTTAGGCAACATTATAATCAACTCCTTTTTATTTTCATATCAGTATCTTTTCATAAAAGTTACATGTTAGCAACAAGATAATTCATTTATATAATAAGATAATCATACTAATTTTGCAAACGAACAAAGTCGACTTCGTCGATTTGTTGGTTAGTAGTTCGTTGTTAGTAGTTAGTAGCTTTTTAGCCCTTTAATTAAGTCAAATAGCTTTAAATACTACCATTTTTTCCTATCACTTCTACCTATGTTTTTAACTTAATCACAATCTATACAGTAAATATACTTTCGTAAACAATAAAAAAGCGGCAAAGCCGCTTTTTTAAATAATAGACACTAGTTTTCAATATACCATTTCACATTAGCTGCTCATATTTAAATGTGAGCTACATTTTAAAACTTAACTTAAAAAACAAATAATTTCATGGCATTTTTACATTTCATTCCATATCTTTGTGATTCAAGATAATTTACCAATTCTCTCTTCTACCTCTTTTAAGATTATACCTGATTTAATTAAATCATAGCATATATTTATATTTTTATACATAATTCTGTCCTCTTCTATAAAAGATACATGGTTTCTTATTACTTCATAAGCTGTTTTTGTTCCTTTTCCTAACGTCTTATTACTTTGAAAATCAATAGCTTGGGCTGCAGTCATAAGTTCTATAGCTAATACATTAGTCGTATTATAAAGTACTTCTTTTGCTTTTCTAGCTGCTATTGTTCCCATACTCACATGATCCTCTTGATTTGCAGATGACGGTATAGAATCAACACTAGCTGGATGACATAACACCTTATTCTCTGAAACTAATGAAGCAGCAGAATACTGCGCTATCATAAATCCTGAGTTTAATCCTCCATTTTTAGCTAGAAAGGCTGGTAACTTGCTCAATTGTGGGTTAACTAATCTTTCTATTCTTCTTTCAGAAACGTTTGCAATTTCTGCCAAAGCTATACTTAAAAAATCCATAGCTAACGCAACTGGCTGCCCATGAAAATTCCCTCCAGATATAACTTTTCTATCTTCTTCAAATACCAATGGATTATCCGTAGCTGAATTAATTTCTGTATTAATAACATTTATTACATATTCAACTGCATCTTTACTTGCACCATGTATCTGAGGTATACATCTAAGGGTATAAGCATCCTGTACCCTTAATTCTCCTTGTTTAGTTATCAATTCACTAGATTTACACAACCTTTTTATGTTTGAAGCAACTTTCATTTGTCCTCTATGATTTCTAACTTTATGTACCCTTTCGTCAAAAGCAGTTATTATTCCCTTTAACCCTTCCAATGTTAATGCTGCTGATATATCTGCTAACTTTAATAAATTCTTTGCATCATACACTGTAAGGGCAGCTATAGCTGTCATAATTTGCGTTCCATTAATTAATGCTAATCCCTCCTTTGAAGTTAATTCCACCGTTTGTATATTTGCCGACTCCATGGCCTCTTTACCACTTACCCGATTACCTTTATAAAAAGCCTCGCCTTCTCCTATCATTACTAAAACCATATGTGCCAATGGAGCTAAATCTCCACTAGCTCCTAAAGAACCCTTTTCAGGTATAACTGGGTGTACACCTTTATTTAGCATATCAATTAATATATTTAAAGTTTTGAGCCTTATCCCTGAAAAACCCTTAGCCAAAGCATTAGCTCTTAAAAGCATTACGGCTCTAACTATTTCTTCATCTAACGGTCTTCCAACACTACATGCATGACTTACAATAAGATTTCTTTGCAATTTTTTAGTATCCTCTTTAGAAATAACTGTATCACTAAATTTCCCAAACCCCGTTGTAATTCCATATACTATTTCTTCTTTTTCTACTATTTGGTCAACATATTGACGTGAACGTTTCACCTTTTCTACTGCTTCTTCAGTTAGTTCAACCCTATAATTATATCTAGCAACATTTATAACATCCTCTATGGTTAGATTATTCCCATCTATAGTTACTATTTTCAAATGATACTCCCCCTTTACCCTAAAATGTGTCGTACATTTCTTTATTCTCTGAAAATTTTAAATATTCCTCCCTTCATGATATATTTTTATTTTTTAAATCAAACTTCTATCTATCTTAATTTTAATACAAAATATATATTACCAACAAACGCTCCATAAAACTTTGATGATATTATTTATCTTTTAAATTAAAACTAACTAAAGGCGTGTATATTCTTTTTCCATCAATCAATTCACTTTTCATAAGTTCAATTGTGTCAAGGGTAAAATTATAATTTGTAAAAGCACCTACTTGCTTTTTTACTTCATTAAAATTTTTATTTAAAAAAATATTTCTACCTAATGTAATATGTGGTCTAAATTGTCTATTATCTCTTCGAAATCCTATATCATTAAGATAAGATTCAACTTCTCTATGTATATTATTTAGTTTATTGGTTTCTCCTTTTACACCCAACCATACAACTCGAAAATCTCTTTTTCCAGGGAAAATACCTAAATTGGTTAATGATAAATTAACTTTCTCATTACGATTTGCAATAAATCTAAGACAAGATTCTATCTTTTTTACTTGAGCGGGATGAATTTCTCCTAGAAACTTTAATGTTAAATGAAAATTATCTATATAAACCCATCTTCCTTTTATAGAACTTTTTTTAAGCTCCTTCTGTATTTCTCCTAACTTATTTTTAAGTTGTCTATTAAATTTTAATGCTATAAAAGTTCTCATTTTTTCACCACCAATACAAAACTATATTCTTATACTCTATATAATACCATATTTTGCACATAAGAAAAAAGCAGCCTAAGCTGCTTTATCTTAAATCTCTTTTTAATTGGTCGTACACTTGCATAGGTGTTTTCCCAGTAGCATCTATTACTGATGCTTTAGTTAACGTATCTCTCATCCCCATGAAGTTTTCATCCTGTCCTGATACAATGACTGCATCGTAGTTATCTAAATTATTTTTATTCTGCTCTAAACTACTAACTTGATATCCTTCTCTTTGTAGGAAATCTCTAACATTTTTCAAACTGTCTTCGATTGCTACTCTTTTTTTCAATTTGTTCACCTCCATATTTTTTCAACAATTAGTATAAGTTGATATGGAGGCTTTTATACAGCTATTTTATTTTTTTACAGCTATCTCTTTTCTCTATATGGAAAGGAAGGTTCACCCTTTTTTCCTTAACCTTTTCCCCTGCTATTTCTTTAATAATCATTCTTATTGCTACTGCTCCCATATCATAAAAAGGTTCTTTTACTGTGGTAATTTGTGGCCTAATTATAGTAGCCATTCTCAAATCTCCATATCCAGCTACAGAAATCTCATCGGGAACTTTAATATCTTTATCGCGTAAATAGTTTATAACTCCAATGGCTAATTCGTCATTACTACAGAATATAGCTGTTACATCTTCGTTTTCTTTTAATATTTCTTTAGCCGCAGCATATCCCTCTTCATTCTTTCTTCCATTTGCATAGTAAATCAGTTCTTTTTCTATCTCATTCTCTTCTATAGCTTTTTTATAGCCATTAATTTTTAATTGTTCTAAATTTGTTGGCTCTTCACTATCTGTTAAATATGCTACCTTTTTATGTCCTAAATTAATTAGATATTGTGTCATTTCATAAGAAGCTAAATTATTATCAATAGTTACAGTAGGATATTTTTCTTCTATACTGTGTCTACTTAAATATAGAAATGGTATTTTAAAGGCATCTACTTGCTCTTTAACCTCTTCATTTAACTTATCCGAAATAAATATAATACCTTCTACTTGTTTTCTATTTAATAATTGAATATATTTTAATTCTGTAGACTTATCACCATAGGTACTACACAATAGAATATCGTAATTATACATCTTACCTACTTCTTCGATACCTCTAACCATCTCTGCAACATATGAATTGGCTAAATTAGTTACTATAACACCTATTAAATATGATTTCTTTGTAACAAGAGTTCTAGCTATATCATTTGGTCTATATCCTGTTTCTTCTATTACTTTTAATACTTTTTTTCTTACTTCTGGACTTACAGGTTTAGAATTGTTAATTACTCTGGATACTGTTGATATTGATACACCTGCAAGTTTTGCTACATCCTTAATAGTTACCATTATTTCCACCTCCACTATTTCTCTTAAATAACATTTTAAATTACTGCCGCTAGCATAGTACTTGCTGTTTTAACAAAATTATAGCTGTTATAATCAAACTCTTTTTCCTTAATAGGAACTGATAATTGTAATACGCCTTTAAGAGTTCCATCATTAATTAATGGAACAACAATAATAGACTGCCAATCTGGGTTTCCTGTAACTATATCAATATTTCCTATATCATCCCAATCTATTAAAAACTCTCCTTTTCTGTTATAAATAACTCTATCAATAATTTTTTTATTAAATCTTGGTTCAGTTTCCCATTCATCTTTAAATCTTTTTCTAGCATAAATCTTGTCTATATTATTCTCTTGATTAAGGATAAATAAAATTCCTTCACTTGCAGCTAAATACTCTATAAGTCTACCTAAATATTTATATATCTTATCTTCAACTGATAGCTTTTGTTGCAATAGATTAATCAACTCAACTATTACCAAAACATTCCTTTGGTCTTGAACAGTATTTCCTGTAACTATTCCAGCTAATTTATCCAATCTATCTGTTGAATTACTTATTTCATTTGTCCACATAACTGATTTATTTCTACTCGTTTCCTTAGCATGATATAAAGCCTGGTCTGCTCTTTCAACAAGTTCATCTTTAAATCTACTATGGTCAGGAAACACTGATACCCCTAAACTAATTGTTAATGGATAATTATCATTTATAAGATTAGCTTGTTCAACTTTCTTTCTTATCTTTTCTGCAACTTTATTAGCACCTTCTTTTCCTGTATCAGGTAGTAAGATTGCAAACTCTTCTCCTCCATATCTAGCTACCAAATCTGTTTCTCTTACATTATTCAATAAAATATTACCTATACTACTTAGAATTTCATCCCCTTTTTGATGTCCAAAAGTATCATTTACGTTCTTAAACTTATCTATATCTATCATAATTAAAGCAAAACTAGCCTTTTCGCTATTAGCTATATTAAAAATTTTATTGTAAACCCTATCAAAATATTTTCTAGTATATACACCCGTCATTTTATCTATTGAATTACTAATTTTAAGTTTATAATTTTCTATATTAATAAATGCTAAATTTGCAAGTGTACATACAATATTATACCTTATGTTGTCAAATCGATTAAATAGGTTATCAGTTTCAAGATAGATATATCCTATAATTTCATCTGTTTCAACAAGATCAGAACTCTTCCTTCTATCCAAAGCCACATTTTCTTTACGCTTAATATTTTTCATTATAGGCACACATATTATAGATTTAGTAACATCTGACAGAGGTAAAAGGAAATTATTTTCTTTTCTATCAAAGGAATTGTTAATTAATAATCCCTTCCTGCTTTGCTTTACTCTTGATATTATATATTCAATATCGTCTGTTATTTCTTCATTGTTCGTTGATGCTAGTATTTCTAAACTTTCACTACTTTCATTATCATATAATATATACCCACGTTTAGCAAAAGTTTGCTCTACTATAAATCTCAATATCATATTAAGATTATACTCATAATCATTTGTAATCTTAGTTATTACATCGTCTATACTTTTTAGATTAGTTGAAGTGTTGATATCCACATCTAAAAATGTAGCCTTAAACTTGTTATCTTTTTCAAACAATTTAACTAATCCTGTAAAGTCAAAATAATCTTCAGACTTATGATTATTCGACTCCTCAAAAGTATCAAATATTCCTTTATTTTCAAATATTATTCCTTTTACTTTATCAATTCTTTTCTTAATCTTATCTATTCCTTTAGTTTTAATATATTTCAATTTCAAACTTTCATTTGGAATTTGCTTTGCTAGTCTAAATATTCCGTCTATTGCTAAAACATAGTGCTTCACTGCTTCATAGTATTCTTGTTGTCTAAATTTTATATCTCCTAATACTCTGTTTATAATCGGTTTGTATTTATAACAATATTGACATTTGCACTCATTTAACAGTTCAGATAACTTGTCATATAGATTATCAATATTATTTTTATCGCTATAGATTTTTAATAAATTCCTTTTGCGCTCTAAAACTTCTGAAGTGAAACTCTCACTTATTTTTTTATCTTCTTCTAGTAACTCCCTTGCTAGAGCTAAATCCCCATTAATTATAGCACTATGTGCAAACATTAATAAGCTTTCTCTTTTTTCTCCTTCAAATTTAGTGTATCTATATTTCAATCTTACTTCGTTAACTTTTTTCTTATCTAAAACACCTGTTTTATAGAATTTACTTAATTGTAATACAGTTTCCACCTTTATATACATATTTAAATCAAGTTCAATATCACTTTCAATAGTTTTTTTACTATATTCTATTGCTTTGTCCCACTCGCCAAATTCAAAATAAAAACAGCTTAGAAAGCCAAAATATCTACTTACATTTTGCGGGTCTATTGTCATATTACTATAATCTGATTTCAATATTTTATAATACTTAAAACACTTGTCATATTCTGCCATATATAAATATATCAATGCAATATTTAAATTTATTAAAAACATATTATTATGGTCTTCTATATCATCTGCAAGCTGAGCTGCCTTTTTCATATCTTCTAATGCATCCGCATATTGGTGCTTTCTAATCCTTATTCCACCTATATTTATAAGAAATGTTATCTCATGTTGAATATTATCATATTTTCTACATACTTCTAATCCCTTTTGAAAGTATTCCATTGCTTTATCTAAATCACCAAAATAATCACTATACATCACACCAATATTATTAATAGGCATATTTGATTCTAAGGTTTCCCCTGACTTATTGAAATACTCTACACTTTTCTTTAAGTAATTTTCTGCTTCATTAATAGAATTTTTAAGCATATATGCTACACCTAATTGATTATAAAAATGACCAACATAAAAATATTGCTTTGCCTTCATAGCAATATCAATATTCTTAAGAGTGTTATTAATAATACCATCATTTTCTCCTCTTAAAAATTTTACCCTGTTTAATAATACAGTAGCCTTTAAGTATCCTTTTGTATCGTCAATTTCTTCTGCTAATTTTTTTGCTTCTACAGCATATTGCTCAGCTTTATCTAAAGCATTTTTTCTATAATAAATTTCACTAATGTTATTTTTACATAAAATTATATAATTCTTTTTATTAAGCTTTGTGGCTAGCTTTATTGCCTTATTGTATATGTCTAACGCTTTGTTATTACGACCTTGCTGACTATATAATTTGCCTAAATTTACTTGTATCTCTAATTTATTTATACTATCTATGTCCATAAGGAGATTATAAGCATTTTCCCACAATAATATTGATTGTGAACTTACTAATAATCCTTGCATCTTTTTAGCAAATTTTATGGCATAATCTACGGCTTTTTCCCTCTGCTTTGATAATGTAAAATGATGAATCAATTCATCAATATTACCTTTACTTTCTTCTTTAAACAACTCTTCCAAATGCTCTGATATAGTCTTATGGAGTTGTATTCTCTCTTCACTAGGAATTTTATGATAAATATACTTTTTTATTTTCTTATTGTAATAATCATAGGTGTATCCCCAGTCTTCAACCATTTCATCTAGTAATTTCATTGATACAAGCTTTTCTATAATACTGTCCAACTTATCCTTGTCAATTCTCATAACTCTTCTCAATATATATTTGGATACAGAGGTATTAAAAACTGAAATAATTTTTGCAACCTCATACAATCCTTCATCTAATAAATCCACTTGGTTTTTTATAACTTCATCTATATCTGACGGTATATATATATCCCAATAGTTTTTAGTATCTGTTTCCCAATCACCATTCACATCTATGAAAAGTTCTCCTATTACATTAAGATTTTTAATAACCTCTTCAATAAACCTCGGGTTTCCATTTGTTTCTTTCATTATTCTAGTTGAAAAAACTATTGGTTTAAAGCTAATTCCTAAAATATTCTTTGTTAATTCTGCTGTTTCTTGTAAATTCAATCTTGATACTTTAATACTTTCAACTTTTTCTAGCTCAAACCATGCTTTTACGTATTTCTTTAAATCCATTCTTTCTCTTAACTTATGCTCGTTGTATGTCAGAACAAAAAATAATGGATACTCTTCATTATTTCTTACTATATAGTCTATTAATCGTATAGTTTCTATATCAGCGTTGTGTATATCATCTAGCAATATATATATAGGTTCATCCTCTACTGAATCTACAATAAACCTCATAATCCTATTATACAACCTTAATTTCTCACGATTTCCACTTAATATAGGAGTAGACTTTATATTATTCGTAAACCTAATTTCTGGTATTATTTTTACTAATTCACATCCATACTTATTAATCAACCCATCTTTACATTCTTTTAATATTTGCCTGAGTATCTTAATAATAGGTTTCAACTCGCCTATATCTACATCACTTATTCTATTAAAGTAAACCCTTTTTCCTTGCATTCTTAACCTAAACTCAAACTCTTTTAATAGCCTTGTTTTGCCCAAACCACTATCTCCATTTATTGTTAGCATTTTTTTATTAAATTTTCTTTTCTCAAATTGCTCATTTATTTTTAGAAACCTACTAATCTCGTTATCTCTACCTATTATCTTATGTTTAAAATTTAATTTCTCCCTTTGAGCTTTATAAAAGTAAGGATATTCTTTCATACATAATTTATTAAATAAATCTATAACCTCTTTAAAATCATCTAATCTACGCTTAGGGTCGTTTTCAATCATACTACCTACTAACTCTACAAGTTCTATCTGTAACTCATAATTTAATTTCTCTTTTACACTATTTAACAATTGCATTCTATCATAATAGCCTTTACTTTTAGTAAAGAGAAGATACACTAACATTCCTAATGAATACACATCTGACTTTGTATTTTTATCTTCAAATCCTTCTTTAATCTCTGGTGCTATGAAATAATTGTTATATTCACTAAAGGACTTTATGATTTTTTTCTCTGTAATCGTTGCTATATCTCTTAACTTTACTTTAATTTCATTACTCTCTTTAATTATAAAAATATTTTCAGGATTTAAATATTGATAGTTTATACCTCTAAAATGTAAATAACTTAATACAATACAAACTTGTCTTATAATCTCATATATGTCAGTCAGGGAAAGCTCTTTTAATATTTCACTTAATGTAATAGCTTCTGTGTATTCCTTAGTATAAAAATATTGTTTCTTATTTACCCTTTTATTATCTATAGTTTTTACAATATCAGAGCTATAGCTAGATAAAATAAAACTGTGTCTAATACTTGATAAAAATATATAGTTTTCTATGAAATAGTCAACAACTTTTTTATTTCTTATATCATTATTTAAAAGCTTTAATAATATTCTTTTATTAGATTCAAATAAATCTCTTGCTATATATACAACTCCATTTTCTTCTTCTTTATAAACATCTTCTATCTTGTACCTTTCATTTAATAGCTCCATATTACCTTCACTTCCCCCTACAGCTAATAACCTTCTAACCATGCTAAAAACTTACTTTTATTCTAATTATAACAAATCTTCATAATAGTTAACAAAACCTAATTGCCTAATACTCATCTATTTATTGCTATTGCTTTGCTCTTTTTCCATTGCTTCATATAATGACTTAAGGTTTTCCGATAAAAGTATCATATCTTTTTTTTCTAACTCTTTTAACTTCTCAGCTAAATATGCTCTCCTTCTTTCAAGAACCTTTTCAACCAATTCATATCCCTTAGGCATTACTTTAATTCTCACTATTCTTTTATCTTTATCATCTCTCTTTCTAGCAACCAATCCATTTTTCTCCATTCTATCAATTAAGTCTGTTATTGTACTACACGCTAAAGACATCTTTTTACTTAATTTTCCTACTGTTAATCCTTCTTCATTTATTAACCATTGCAAAGCAGAAAATTGTGGAACAGTAATCTCAAAATCTTTTAAGATTTCTCTACCCTTTCTTCTAATAATTGAATCTACCTTCCTTAAGTACTTTTCAATTTCTATCACATTCTCACAAATCTCTACTTTTTTCATCGCGTAACCTCCACTTATTTTATCGTCTTACCATCTATAACATAAAAATTGCATTATTATTTCGACTTACAAATTATTTTATCACTATGTTATATAAATTACAACGCAGTTAAGATTAGTCATAATTATTATTAATTGGACATACATTAAAGTAAGTAAAATAATTTTAAATAATAAAAAGGATTTTTAAATTTTAAATAGAATATTGATATTGATTGCCTTTTCAAAAGAAAGGGGGCCAGAGATGAAATTTAAACATATAAAATCAAAGAAAAATAATTCAATATCACTAATAGTTGTACCTAACTCTAATACAAAGAATATCAGACAAATGAAATTACCTACTTGGATTCCTAAGCTGATTTTTCTATTAATAATAATATTTCTGTCGTCCACAGTATATCTATTTCAATCATACAAAACATTAAAGTCTAAGTATACGGTTAATGTTGACAAGCTAAAGGTATTAAAACAAAAAAATGAAAGACAAAAGGCAGAAATAGAAACATTAAAACAAAAAACCGCTGAAATTGAAGATAAACTTAAAACCATTTCTGAGCTTCAGGAAACTGTACGTGACATGGTAGGCTTAAAAGAATCAAAACTCGAAAAAGAAAAAGATTCAAATTCTATTAGCTCGAGAAATGGAGCAGCATTACTAAATACTACTTCATTGCATCCTGACTTAATTAGTATTGAGCAACAAATGGATACTTTATCCAAATTACTGGATGAAGGTCAAGAAGAATTAAGTGGGTTAATTGTTGATGTTGAAAAACGATTAAAATACTTAGAAGCAAAACCTAACTATAAACCCGCTCCTGGAAGAATAAGCTCTGGCTTTGGATATAGAATAAATCCATTTGGACGCAATAGAGAATTTCATACTGGTATTGATATAGCTAATAACTATGGAACAAAAATTGTTGCTGCTGGAAGTGGGGTTGTCACATTCTCTGGATATAATGGTGGCATGGGTTATGTTGTTGTAATTAGTCACGGATACGGATATCAATCAATATATGGACATAACAAAAAACTTCTTGTAGAAGTTGGAGATAAAGTAGAAAAAGGAGAAACTATTGCCTTAATGGGAAGTACAGGTAGAAGTACTGGCCCTCATGTACATTTCGAAATAAGGTACTACGGTAAACCAGTAGACCCTGAAGATATTATAAATAATTATGATTAATAAATAAGTAAGGAGAGGTAAACGTGTTCGGAAAAAAAGAAATTAAAATGGACAAAATAGATACTTTAATTGGTAGGAATACAAAGCTTGAAGGTAAAATAACTGCAAATGGAACTATTAGATTTGATGGCGAATTAGTTGGTGACTTAATAATAGAAGGAAATGTTATAATAGGAGAAGAAGGTAAAATCAAAGGTAATATCAAATGCAATAATGGTATAGTATCTGGTCGCGTTGAAGGAAATATAATATGTAAAGAACAGTTAAGACTTACTAATACAGCTTCACTGTTTGGAGATATCGAAGTAAAAAGTTTCATAGTTGATGAAAATGCTGTATTCGAAGGTTCTTGTAAAATGAAAACTGAAACTAATACACAAAAAAACAACACAAAAAAAGAAGAAAAAACAAATAGGAGCTAAAGCAAAGCTCCTTTATTTTATTTTACAAATATCCTAAAACTTTGTTCTACTACTTCAAATGAAGCAGGAAGAACTCCTCCAAATTCTCCATCTAAATCAATATGCACTTTTTTGTGTGAATTAATTGTTACTTTTTTTGTCTTAAAATGTAGTACATTAGGATGGCTAGTTAATTCTCCTTTTAATAGTTTAATAAATATAGTAATTATATTTTGAAACTCTGCCTTTTTTATAACTATGCAATCTAAATAACCATCCTTAACTTCTGCTTCTGGAGCTAATTTTTTAAATCCTCCTATCGAAGAACTGTTACATACTAAAAACAGTAGTGCTTCTAAGTCCTCTGTAAATTCACTGCTTTTTATATTAATATCAAATGAATTAAATTTATGTTTTGGAATTTCTTTAATTCCTTCAATATAATAAGCAGTTCTTCCTAGAATTGTTTTTAATTCTGAGGAAACCTGATGAGCCACGTTAGTCAGTAAACCTCCAGCCGCTACATTTACAAAATAGTTTTTCCCACATTTGCCTAAATCTACATCAATTGATTTGCCATTAATAATCATATTACAAAATTCATCTGGGTTTTTAGGTAGCTCCATAAAGTTGGCAAAATCATTAACAGTGCCAGCTCCTAATATAGCTACTGGTATTTTCCTACCACCTCTTACAATACCTGTTGCAACCTCATTTACTGTTCCATCTCCGCCACATACAATAATAGCATCCCAATCTTCTTTGCAACACTTAATCGTCTCTAACATAGCATCATTTTTCTTCTCTGTTTGAAACTTACCTATTATATATCCATTGTCAATTAATATCTTACATATTCTATCAATTTTTTTCTCTACCATCTGCCTTCCCGATGAAGGATTATGTATTATCTTTATTTTTTCCAACGTGTGTCCATCCTTCCTATTTTTAATAAAGCTATGAATTTAATTTTAGTATACTAGACTATCAAGTGATTTACTAACTATGTTTTAAATGTATTAAAAGTATAATAATTGATGCAAAGGATAAGCAAATACTTACAATGTACATAAATAATGAAGATTGTGTATCATTAAATTCTATATGTAATCTTAAAGATGTATTGTCTTTGTTATCATTTTTTTTACCTTTGTTTGAAACAACAAACTTTAGCAGCTTATTAAACTTATTTAATAAAGGTAGGCTAATAACAAATAGCGGTATAATTAGAGATAAAATAGTAACACTTTTAAATGCACCATCAACTGCAATTATCCCCAAAATAAAGCCTAAAAATACCCCTTCTATGTTTTTAATAAAATGCTCATCTAAATATTTTCTACTCCTTACAAGACCCAAACTAGTACCACTCAAAATAACTGCAACTAATGCTGAAACTGGCTGTTCCATAACTAAGGCTACTATAAATAATGTTAATGATGAAATAGATACTATCCCCGGAGCTAACCCATTTATTTTATTTAACATATTAATTATATTCATTACTACAAACAACCATATAATTGTTATTATATATTGAATCCAATAACTAAATAAAAAATACTGACCTGTTAAAGGATTAGTCGTTCCATATATTCGTATATTTAGCATGCAAACAATTATAGCTGGGATAACTATTAAAATATTTTTAATACCTTTAAAAGTGTCAAATACACATATACTAAAAAGGATTAAACCTCCTAATGTAATTCCTATAACTATGTTTTCTACGCCAATTAAAATAAAAGTTAATATTATAAATATTATATAAACTACAATCCCTTGGTATAAAGATTTTTTATGATTACTTCTGTTTAAACTCTCCTTATTAATCATAGATATAATTCCATATATACTTAAGTATGATGTCAATAATGCTATCAAAAAAATCATTACAGTACCTCCAATTAGTTATAATTATCCTTATAAACTAAGTTGAAATATATTTTGCATTATCAATACTATATTTCATCTATTATTTTTTTAGCTCTATCAGGATAATTTGTTATTATTCCACTAACTTTCATATTTCCAATATTATGAATATCTTGCTCTTCATTCACTGTATATGTGTTTACTTGCAAATTATTTCTTTTACATTCTTTCACTATCTCTTTATTAACACTATGGAATACTGGATGTATTGCCTGTGCATTAATTTTTTTTGCATACTCCCATGGTGATATTAAACCTGCTACATATAAAACACCTGTTTTTATTTTTTTATTTATCTCTTTAACTTTAAGTAAACTATAATGATTAAAAGAAGATATAATTACATTTTCATACATATTATATTTATCCACCATATTTATAACAGCTTCTTCCATTCCTTGATATTGTATTATTCCATTTTTCAGCTCTATATTTAATAATATATCTTTTCCCCATATAATATCTAATACTTCCTCCAATGTTGGTATTTTTTCATTAGTATATTTATAATCGAACCAAGTCCCTGCATCTAACTTTTTTATTTCGTTCAATGTCAAATCTTTAATGAATCCACTTCCATTAGTTGTTCTATCAACTCTTTCATCATGACAGACAATTAAATGACCATCTTTACTATAGTGGACATCTAATTCTATACCATCACATACCATTTCCAAAGCCATCTTAAATGCACTGATTGTATTTTCAGGAGCATATCCCGATGCACCTCTATGTGCTATTATCAATGATTTTTCCAAGTTTAACCCTCCTCTATAATATTTATTCTTGCTTTTTTATTTTTTTCCTGCTGAAAAAAAGTCAACCTTTTTAACCACTAAAAAGGTTGACTTTCTTATCACATTTTATTATATTATTTATTTCCTTCTAATTTATCCACTATAGCTTGAAGTCTTCTAGCCTGCATACCAGTTTCTTCAGCAAACATCTTAAATGTTTCAGCGATTTCTGTATCTCTTACTTTTTTTGAAAACATTTCATAATCTCTAACCATTTCTTGTGCATCAAGTAGTTTTTTTCTAACCATATCTTTAGTTTTCATATCCATATTATCACACCTCCTATATCATAGCATCATTAATTTATTCTTTTCCATATTATTTTCTCGTAAATACAATTTTATTATGTACAATAGTACTTTAATTTTTCTCAGTTATTAATTCTTTTGATATTTTTCTAAAAATTCATAATATATTTAATCTGTTTATAGACAAGTTAAGATTATTTTATTAAAATAGTAATTAGACTTACTTAAAACTTAACAGGAGTGATTATATGTACGACCTTCATGTTCATAGCAGTTTTTCTAATGATTGTAGACACGCTATGGAAGATATGTTAAAAGGAGCTTTAGTTAAAAATGTAAAGACTATAGCTTTTACTGACCATGTAGACTTTGAATATGGTGATTGTAATTTAGACCTTGCCTTTACCCCTGATGATTATATAAGAGAATATAAAAGACTTAAAACTAATTATAAGAATGATATCCAAATATTAAGTGGGTTAGAAATAGGTATGCAACCACATCTTTCAAAAAAAGCTAATGATTTTATTCAAGACTATCCATTCGACTTTATAATAATGTCAGTTCATGCCGCTAAAGGTAAAGGACTGTATGAAGGAACTTATTATAAAAACAGAACTCCACTTCAAGTATATGAAGATTACTATGATGACTTAATTAAAATTCTAGATAACTTTGATAATTTTGATGTTGTTGGTCATTTAGACTTAGTTGAAAGATATCGCATTCATATAAGCGAAATTAGACCTTTAGATGAATATAAAGAGATATTAGTTGAAGCATTAAAAAAGATAATAAAAATGGGTAAAGGAATTGAAGTAAATACTTCTGGTATAAGATATGGTATTGAAAGTTTCCATCCAACAAAAGACATATTAAAAATATATAAGGATTTAGGTGGAGAAATAATAACTATAGGTTCAGATGCACATAAACCTGAAGATATATGCTTTGCATATCATGAAGCTACTCAGCTTCTTAAAGAACTAGGTTTTAAGCATATTAGTATATTTAAAAATAGAAAAAAACACTATATTAAACTTTAGAGTAAGGACTACATCCTTACTCTTTCTATTTGTATTCTTTTATCTCTATTACAACTTGTACATTTAAATACATGAACACATTTTTCGTGTGAAACTCCATCTACTAGCTGAGTAGTATCATTAGATAAGTAAGGGCTATATTCATCATAATAATCTACTAATGGACCTTGGTCAGTCATCTGCTTGCCACAAGAAGGACAAGATACATAATGCTCGTATAAACCGTTACAAAGGGGACATACTAATTCCATTTTTTCCACCCTTTCTACCAACTAGCTTTTTTAACTCCTGGTATTTTGCCTTGATAAGCTAGCCTCCTAAAACAAATTCTACATATTCCATATTTTCTAAGATAACCTCTAGCTCTCCCACATATTTTACATCTATTATATTCTCTTGTACTATATTTAGCTTTCTTTTTTTGCTTAGCTTTAAGTGCTTTTCTAGCCAAATAATCTCCTCCTCCAAATTCTTCATTTATAATTTCCCCTCATACTGTATATTTTATGTAATATTTTATCAGTATGTATTCTTCTTAAAGATAATAGTCGTGAAAATAAAAGTAATATTACATTTCTGGTAGAATATTTATATTATATATCTACTGATTGTTACTAACATAATTTCTCTAAGGATTATGTACTATAATTTTTTAAGATTTTAATAATTTGGAGTGATAAATTGAAAAAAACAAGCTTTATTTACGGTTCTATAATTTTAGCCTCTGTTAACTTTATTGTTAGATTATTTGGCTTTATTTATAAAATAATCCTATCTAAACTTATTGGTCCAGAAGGAATCGGATTATTTCAAATGGTATTTCCTATTCTTATGGTTTTTATTACTTTAACTACTGCTGGAATACCAATTGCTGTGTCTAAATTAGTATCTAAACAAAACTCATTAAATAATCAAACAGGCGTTAAGCAAGTTTTTAAGTTAGCATTTTCTATTACCTTTATTATTTCAATATTACTTGTTTCAATTATTATACTTTTCAAAGACTTTATTGTTTTCGACTTGCTAAAAAATAGTGACCTATATTACTCAATTTTATTTCTTGCTCCAGCAATTTTTATTATATCTATATCATCTGTTACAAGAGGATATTTCTATGGTTTGAAGAAAATTAAACCTGCTGGATTATCTCAAATTATTGAACAAGTAACTAGAATAGTATTTGTAATTGGTACTATTTATTATCTGTATCCTGTTGAATCAAAATTAGGTGCATTAATAGCTGTTTGTGGTATAAGTATAGGAGAGTTTTTTGGACTAATTTGGTTGCTGTTTCAATATAAGATTATAAACAGAAAGAACATTACAGCTAATATTAGGAAGCTTAACACAATAAAGCTTCTATCACAAATCACTTATATATCAGTGCCTATTACTATATCTAGAATGATAAATGTGTCTTTACAAATGGTTAATGCAGTTTTAATACCTCAACGATTAACTGCAGCTGGGTATTCATCTTCAGAAGCTGTAAGTACCTTTGGTAGAGTAGTAGGAATGTCTTTTCCTCTTATATTTTTACCTTTTATAGTAACTTCTGCTTTAGTTATAAATATTATTCCAAATCTATCTGAGCAACTAGCATTAAAAAAGTATAGATTAATAAGAGAAGATATAGAATTATCTATAAGAATAACCTTACTTATATCTATACCCTTGACAATTTTTTATATCTTCTTTTCTGAGCCTATAGCTTCTTTTATTTATAATGATATTAAAGTTGGAAAATATATGTCGATTTTAGGATATGCAACTATTTTTTTATCTTTACAACACACATTATCAGGTATTTTACACGGCTTAGGAAAACAAATTGTCGCTACTATTAACTATGTTCTAGGAATGTCTGTTCAATTATTAGCAACTTATTTCCTTGTTGCTAATCCCAAATTTGGTATAAACGGATTTTTTATTGGCTTTATATCATCAACAATAATAATTAGTTTTTTAAATTTATACTATATCGATAAAATATTAAAAGTAAAAATTAAAATTAATAATTATATTCTTAAACCTTTATTATCATCTTTATTAATGATTTCTACTATTTTAATATGTTATAAATATCTTAATAAAAATAATATGATAGAATTCTTATCTTTACTAATTCCAACCTCTTTAGGAGGTATAGTTTATATATTCAGTCTTATTCTAATAAAAGGCTTACCTAAAGACATAATAAAAAGGTTATTAGGGAATATCTAAACCCCTAATAACCTTTTTATTCTCAACAATGCTTTACAATAACTTCTACCAGCTTTGTAATAGGTACCACTCCGTAATATTTACCTTCTTTTGTCACAATTATATAGTCATATGTACACTCTTCCCGTCTCGATATTGCTAATTTTGCTACTTTCTTTAAAGATGCATTATATTCTACTATTAATGGTAATTTAGTCATTATCGATGAAACTGACTCATTTTCTAAGTCTTCAGTATTTCTTCTAAGTAACTGATAATAAAACTTATTTCTCATCACTAATCCAACAACTTTTTCATCCTTTACTACTGGTATCCCTTGTAAATCATATTCTTCTGATAATATCTCATTTACTTCTTTAATAGGAGTGTTTATATCTATAGGTTTATCACTTCTAGCTAAATAGCCGATACAATAAGAATCAGTATCTTTACTATTTAATAATGTGTTTTTTTTATTAATATCCTTTATTAAATTTATTACATTTTTATTAATAGGTCTTATTTTATCACTTGGTTTTTGAATTAAATACCCTTGACCATAGTCGATACCTAAATCTATTAAAGTATGTAACTCTTTCTCTGTTTCAATGCCTTCCGCTATAATTTTCACACCTGTTATTTCTGAAAACTCAGTAAATGTCTTCATTAAATCTTGTTTGAATTTATTTTTATCAATATCCCTAACAAGCTGCATATCTATTTTTATAAAATGAGGATGTGTTTCCGCTAACATTATTAGTCCTGAGTATCCTGAACCAGTATCATCTAATGCTATCTCATATCCTTGATGAGAGTAACTATCTAAAATCTTTTTAAGATTTTTATAGTCCTTTATAGCTGTACTCTCTGTTATTTCAAATATGATTTCATCTGGCTTTATTTTAGATTTCTTTATTATATCTTCAGAAAAACCCGTTTGGAATTTTTTATCTTGAATTACAGACGGGTCAATATTAACGAATAATTTCTTATTCTGAAGTTTATTTTTATAGTTTTCAAAAGCTTTTGATCTACATACAAGTTCAAGTTCCCACAATAAACCATAATGTTTAGCCATTTGAAATAGTTTCTCAGGATTTTGAAAAAAAGTATTTTTAGGTCCTCTACTTAAAGCCTCGTATCCTAATATTTCTCCATCTTTTAATGATATAATCGGCTGAAAAACAATATGTATTTTTTCCTCTTCTATTATTGATTTTAGCTGTTTCAATAAATCATCTTCAATTTTAACTTTCTCCATGACATCATTCCTTCATTCGCTTATTTAGTTAAATGTTATCAGTTCTCATTTAACAATATGTTAATAATCTATTAATTTTAATATAAAAAACATTTAATTATTTTTAACATAATATAGAAACAAAGGAATATATATTTAACCTTGTAGTTATTCTATTTACTAATATATTTTATTTGCATAAAAATAAAGACCCTTAAGCAAAAAGCTTAAGGATCACACACCCCAAGATGCCGTCAATCTTTCTAATTCATACCCGCTGCGCTCGCAAGTGGGTGCTCTGCTAATAGCTTCTGACTTCCTCTTTAGAAAAGAGGCGTGCCATACACTACTAGACCCGAGCTCCCTATTGTGTAGTGTCCGGTTGAATTATTCAAGATTATCGGTCATCACAGGGTCATTATCTGTAGTATTATTATACTATAAACTACAATATTTTAAAAATTAATTAGCTAGAATTTAAGCAGTTTATGTTTGATTATCGACTTTTATGTAAACTATAATTGGTTTTTCTAGCACATTTAAACCTTGACAATATCTTAAATTATCAATTTTAGTATTTTACTAGTCCAATATTATGTGAAGTAATTTTCTTTCATTTATTGTTCCACATTATATAAAATATATTACGGTATATTTTCTTAAATCAATATATTTAAATATGAACTACATTAGCTAAGAAATGTATCCCCTTCTTTATAAAAAACACAAAAAGCCTAAGAGTTTTCTAATCCCTCTTAGGCCAAAGAAACTTTTTTATTAATTATATTATATATTTCCTCTTCATTAAGAGTCTCTTTTTCTAATAATTTATTTGCTATTTCCTCTAATAAGTCTTTATTTTGTATCATCAATTTCTTTGTTTCTTCATAAAGATTGCTAATTAATTTCTTAGTTCTATCTAGTACATAGTTATTTGCTCCTACATTATTACCTAGAACTGCTGCATAGCTTATTAATCCTGCTTCTGTATCCATACCAAATCTACTTATCATACTTATTGCCATATTTGTAGCTTTCTCTAAATCATTAGAAGCTCCTGTTGTTATATTGTCTTTACCAAATATCAGTTCTTCTGCTAATCTACCTCCTAATGCAATCATTATACTATTCTTAATATCTCCTTTTGTCTGGTACATTCTATCAGGAGGTATATTCATACTAAATCCACCTGCTCCTTTTGTACTTGGAATAATTGTAACTTTAGTAACTCTGTTTTTTGGCGATACTAATTTTGTGATTAATGCATGTCCAGCTTCATGGTAAGCTGTTACTTTTTTATCTTCTATTGAAATGCTACTTCTATCTTTCTTTTCTTCTCCTGCTACTACTGTGTAAAATGCCTTATCAATATGCTTCATACTAATAGTATTTTCATTATTTTTTGCTGCTAACATAGCTGACTCATTCATTAAATTCTCTAACTTAGCACCACTAAAATATACTGTTTGATATGCTACTTTTCTCAAATCTACATCCTTATCTAATGGTTTATTTCTACTGTGTAATTTTAATATCTTATGTCTAGCATTAACATCTGGTAGGCCAACTTCCAATTGTCTATCAAATCTACCTGGTCTAAGAAGTGCTTCATCTAAAGTATCAATTCTATTTGTAGCAGCAACTACAATAATCCCTTCGTCTCCTTTGAAGCCTGACATCTCAGTAAGAAGAGCATTAAGAGTTCTATCACTCTCGTCGTTTCCTCCTGTTAAGCCACCTCTTCTTTTCTTTCCTAATGCATCTATCTCATCAATAAATATTACACATTTACCTGCTTGTCTTGCTTTCTTAAATAAACTTCTTATTCTACTTGCTCCAAGCCCTGCATATACTTGGATAAAATCTGAACCCGTTACTGCAAAAAATGGTACATTCGCTTCTCCTGCTAGAGCTTTCGCAAGTAAAGTTTTACCCGTACCAGGAGGTCCATATAATAGTACCCCTCTTGGTATTCTAGCACCATATCTTTCATATTTCTGTGGATTCTTAATAAAATCTACTAATTCTTTTAAACTTTCTTTGGCCTCTTCGTTACCTGCAATATCTTCAAAAGTTACAACGCCTGAATTATCATTGGCATTGTCAATAGCTGCCATCTCTGTGATCTCTTTCTGTGCCATTCTTGATGAGTTTTTGTTCATAAAGTATACTACTCCTCCGAATCCAGCCAAGAAGAAAATAAAGAATAATATATCTTTAAAGGTTGTATTACCCTCAGTTTCTACTACATCTACTCCTGAAATCAACATTTTCTCCTTGAAATTTTCTGTTCTTGGATTATCTGTAACAAAATATGTTCCATCCTTCAACATACCCTTTATTTTAGGGTTTTCATTATAGAATACTTTAGAAACTTCACGATTTTCTATACTATTTAAAAACTCATTGTATGTGATTTCTTGATACTCTTTCTTATCCACTAAGAACTTATATGAAACTAGTAAAGCTAAAATCAATACAGCAATAACTGAAAAAATTACTATCTTTTTCTTTTTATTAAGCTTCATAGTTTCACTCCCTTCTAGTTTACATAATGTTGGATTTATATTATAACATGTTTTTAGTTATATGTCTAATTATTAATTTTATGTTTTGTTTACATAATCTTCTTTAGCTAATTACAAAGTATGTCTTTAATATTTTTCTAATGTTTATAATTGAAATAAAAAACTCTCTCCTTAATAGCCGGAGAGAGAAAATTATTAATTTTTTCTATTTATTTTCCTGTAAAATTTCTAATAATTTATTGAGTTTTTTCTCCTGCTGCTCATTTAAAAATGGTCTAATTCTTTCTAGCTTCTTTATTTTATCTAAATACTCTTCTTCACTCATCTTTTCACTGAACATTTTATTTAATTTAATAATTTCAAAAACTAATTCTTCTTCTGATTTACCTGAATATTTATTTGCCATTTCCTTTAATTTGTCTAGCTGTTCTTCTGTAGGGTTTATTTTGTCTTTTAAATTATCTATTAGCTTCTCTACATTTTTGTTATCCTTATTTTTTGGAATATCATTTGCCATAGATTAGACCTCCTTCTCATTATTTATTAAAACTTATGTTAGAACCTTCTAATATATTACTGATAATTACCATGATATAGTCAACTTCTTTATTTTGTTAAAGTACTATAATAATAAATAAAATTTGTAACAAAATCCCACTATTTAGCATACTATACTGTACATAGTATTTTTATCTACGTATATTTAGAACCAAGGAGGTCTAAAAGTGAATGAGCTAACGGTATCTACTTCTAATACTACTGCGCCAGCAATGAATCTAAAGCCTCTAAATAATATATTACCTTTTTTTGCAATGTTTATTGTAATAAAGAATATGCCTAATATAAACACTTTTGTTGCTGATATATCCTCTAATATAAAGCTAAACAATTTTAAGCTCGACAATATAAGTCCAGAAAAAGTAGAAAAAAGTTTAACAGTAGTAAAAAAAATTGGTCCTTACTTACCTGAACCTACTATCAACGTACTTAATAATGTCATACCAACTTTAGAAAAAGTAAGTAAAATAATTACACTAGTTAATTTAGTGTCTACTAATAAAACTTTTACCCCTATAAAACCAGTAAATAAATCTGATAGCAACATACCAGTAAATGAAATAGTCGATATACTTAAAGACGAAATGCCTAAGGATACAATGAATAAAATAGGACCATTTATTGATATCGCTGTAAATTTTGATAAATACAAACCAATACTACAAGTATTAAGTAACCTTAATAGTGCAGACGGTGATACAAATAAAAACCAAATAGATACACTTATTGACGCTGTAATACCAATATTGAGTGATAAAAATAATAAAAATAATGAAAAAATGAAAGATATGGTTCAGATGGTTGAAATGTTAAAACTTATCAGTAACGATGAAGGAAAAGAAAATCCCTCTAATAAAAACAAATAAAAAAGCGAGCATAGCTCGCTCCGCTAGGGGAACCTAGTTCCCCTTCGGCGGATGTT
>NZ_ARZA01000039.1 GCF_000387765.1 Caldisalinibacter kiritimatiensis | reverse complement strand
AAACTAATTAGTAAACATAGATTAATTCTATAGTTAAAAAATTAAAGAAATATGATAAATTACACAACCTGTTATTACCAGGAAAAATTGGAGCAAGATTTAAAGGAGTGGGAAAGATGTTGTATACGAGACTACCAAACAAAAACCTTTAAGTCAAAAGAATGCCGGCAAGCATGTTTGATCGAGATAGTGCTAATAAAGATAAGCCTATGACAGAAGATTGGTGGGCTAATACAACTGGAGAAGTTGGGGCAGATGGTAAATATGATTGGAATTGGACATCTACTTCTGACTTCCGTAATTGGATTTTGAACAATAAATCTCAGAATGATTATGGTATACAAGGTATATCATATACAGAACCAACATATATGAAAATTGGGGACTATGTTTATGACCCAGGACATGTAATGTTTATTACTAAGATCACTGATAACGATGGTGATGGTTATACTGATTGGGATGAAATTTATATTAGTGCACATACTAATAATCGTAAAAATCATAACTTAAAAGCTCTTTATGGTGGAGTAGCAGTTCCTCCAAGTGATTTTGAGTTTATAAATATTTATGGATTTCTTTTTTCGATACTTTAGTTATTATTCACAAAAAACTAATTAAGTTAAAAAATTACAACTATCATAACTAATAGATAGTCTATATAAAGTGGGTAGATTAGAGGAGGTATTTATGAGATTAAAATTACTTTCTATACTAATATCTTTATTAATGATTACAGGTTGTTTAGTGAAGAACAACAAAACAACAAACAGTAATCTAATAGATGGTAAAAATATACTAACAATAGAAGAAATAAAAAATGAATATGAGAATTCAGAAAGCAAAATAGTTAATATATTTCAATTTAAAAGAAATGATACAGATTATATTTTAATTGAAAGTCAAATTTCAAGTTTAGCCAACAGATTTGAATTGGTAAACTTAAAAACAGGGGATAGGGATATTTTACCCAGTGAAGATTATTTTATTGAATCATACAAAATAATAAATGAAAACTATATAGTGTTAGTAGCAAACGGAAAACACTCAGAAAGTGCTTTAAGAAGTGCACCCTTTGAAATACACTGCAAGAGAAATACTGAAAATGTTAAATCCCAATATGATTTTATTGCAGAGTATAAAGAAATAAATTTTCCAATTAATAAAAAAGTTGCTCTTGGAAGTAAAGAACATGAAATTATTGCTAAAGTAACAGATACTTTAAATGGAATACAGATTATGTTTGAGCCACAAGAAGGTTATGAATCCATATTTTATGCAGGTTTTCTAGATATACCTCCTATGGAAACAAATTATGATGAAGAAAAAAATCAAATAATTATTTCATTTAAGAATACAAAACTAAGTAGTAATTTATATGAACAAAATCAGAAGGATTTTAAAAACAATTATTATTTTAGCTCTGTTGATTTTTATGAAGAGTCTGGTAATAGTTATGTTAAAATTAGTTTAAAAGAACCATCTAAATTTTTTAGCATAAAAACGTTTAATTTGTTTGAAGGGGAATATAAAATTGACAACCCATGTGTCGAAATAAGATTCACAGGAAGTAAAGAAGGTAATAACTAACAAAGTAACAGATGAACTTTTTATAAAAGTCTTAATTAACTCAATCTATTTAATTTATTATTGCTGATGAGGATTTAATCGAATTAACCTAATGTCAATAGAGCTACTCTACACGTCGTTATATGTCATTTCATCCGCATAACGTCTAGTATTCAATAGTCAAATTGATTTTACACTGTATTCCATGTACTAAAGGGTTGAAAAAAATCATATTATGAAATAAGATATAAATAGAAAACTTAAGAATGTGAACCTGGTTAGGCGAGGCTCCTATATAGAAATACGCCACTGCCCAGAAACATCTAGAGATGCCAATGGGTTGAACATGTATAATCGGAAAGGTTATACATAACGTGGCTGGTTTTATCCTAAGCTATATAGTGCCAAACCCCAACAGGTGTTAGGAGAATATGTGCCCCTTTCATCTGTATGAAAGGGTTTTTTATTTGTGTATAAACAAATTTGAAGGGAGTGATGAAAATGGATGAAGGGCCTAGTAGGTGTAATAATACAGACAATTTAATAAAAAGCATCCCGGGATACTTCTCTATTTTCATCATATCCCAACAGTGTCACAGTTAATATAAATTAGTTAAATAGAAAAACGACTGTATCATTTTATATAATAGAGGAATATTCGGGGAAATATAACATTGTGAGGTGTCTAAGATGTTAAATATATATAAGACGGTAGAGGGTTCGTTATTAGAATTAAATGAATTTGAAGAAGGGTGTTGGATAAACCTTATAAAACCTACAGATGAAGAGATACAGTCAATTCATAAAAATCTTGGTGTAGAAATGGATTTTTTAAAGGCACCATTAGATGACGAAGAGAGTTCAAGGATAGAGGTAGAAAATGAGCAGGTATTTATTTTAGTTGATATTCCCATAGTAGAAGAATATGAGGGCTCATATGTTTATTCCACATTACCATTAGGAATTATATTAAAAGGAAAATATATAATAACGATTTGTCTAAAGGAAAATTATATAATTCAACAGTTTGAGCAGAATAAGGTTAGATCTTTCTTTACTTATAAGAGAACTAGATTTGTGTTGCAATTATTATACAGAATGGCTACTAGATATTTACTTTATTTAAAACAGATAGATAAAATGAGTAATGAGATAGAAAGACAGCTTCATAGGTCAATGAAAAATAAAGAACTAATACAATTATTAGATTTAGAAAAGAGTTTGGTTTATTTTTCAACTTCATTAAGGGCAAATGAAATAGTTTTAGAAAAATTATTAAAAACAGATGCAGTGAAGCTATATCCAGATGACCAAGATTTATTAGAAGATGTAATTATTGAAAACAAACAGGCAATAGAGATGGCTAATATTTATAGTAATATCTTAAGTGGAATGATGGATGCATTTGCTTCAGTAATATCTAATAATTTAAACATAGTAATGAAAATATTGACATCTATAACTATAGTTATGGCTATTCCAACTATGTTTGCTAGTTTTTATGGTATGAATGTAGCTTTACCACTTCAGAATTCACCATATGCCTTTTCAACAATAGTAGGGCTTTCAGTTATAGTTTCAGTTATAGTAGCTGTATTCTTAGCAAAGAGAAATATGTTCTAAAAAGATTCGGTATGAGCCGAATCTTTTTTTAGTATGTCATCTTTTACGTCTTGTGACCAATAGCTAAACTAATTTTAAATTGTATTTTTTATCCATTGACATTATATATTAAAATAAGTATTCTATATTTAATTTGTATATGTTTATAGAAAGAAGGTGATTAATTATGTTTGCAAATCAAAATAAGACACCGTTATTTGATGCATTAAAGGAATACTATAAAAAGCAAGTTATTCCCTTTGATGTACCAGGACATAAACATGGAAAAGGATTAAAAGAGTTTGCAGAGTTTGTAGGAGATAAAGTATTAGAGATAGATGTAAATTCTATGAAGTGTTTAGATAATATAAGTAATCCGATAGGTGTGATTAAAGAAGCCGAAGATTTAGCAGCAGAAGCTTATTGGGCTGACCATGCTTTTTTTATTGTTAATGGGACTACAGCCGCGGTGCAAGGAATGATAATGAGCGTATGTGAGCCTGGAGATAAAATTATTTTACCAAGAAATGCACATAAGTCTGCAATAAATGGCCTTATATTAAGTGGAGCAGAACCTGTATATATACAGCCAGAAATAAATTATGAATTAGGAATAGCTATGGGTGTGTCTTTAGAAGAAGTAGAAAAAGCAATCGTTAGAAACTCTGATGCAAAGGCGATATTTATTATAAACCCTACTTATTATGGGGCAACTTCAGATATAAAAGAGATAGTAAAATTAGCTCATCAATATGGTATAGCTGTTATAGTTGATGAGGCCCATGGAGCTCATTTTAGTTTTCACGAAGAACTGCCACCTGAGGCTATAGAGTTAGGTGCAGATATGTGTGCAGTAAGCCTTCATAAGACAGGGGGTTCCCTTACTCAAAGCTCACTATTGTTATTAAAAGAAGGTTTAATTGACCCTAAGAAAGTAAAGACTGTACTGAATTTAACTCAAACTACAAGTGCATCTTATCTTTTGATGTCAAGTATTGATGTGGCTAGAAAAATGCTAGCGGTACATGGAGATAAGATATTAACAAAAGTGTTAAAATTAAGTAGATATGCAAGAGAAGAAATTAATAAAATAGATGGATTATATGCATTTGGTAAGGAATTAATTGGTTCTCCTGGAGTTTTTGACTTTGATGAAACAAAGCTATCAATAAATGTTTCAGGATTGGGGTTAACTGGATTTGAAGTGTATGATATTCTTAGGGATGAATATAATATTCAGATGGAATTAGGAGATGTGTTTAATATATTAGCTATAATAAGTGTTGGAGATACAAAAGAATCTATTGATTCATTAATTGAATCATTAAAGGATATAAGTAAAAAATATAAAAAGCAAAAGATAACTTTCAATAAAGGACCGATATTAAAAAATCCAGAAGTAATAATTTCACCAAGAGATGCTTTTTATAGCAGAAAAAAAGTTGTTAAATTAGAAGAGGCTGAAGGAGAAATAAGTGGAGAGTCTATTATGGCATATCCTCCTGGTATTCCAATAGTAACACCAGGGGAAAGAATAAGCAAAGAAATAATAGATTATATTAAATTTTTAAAGAATCAGCATAGTTTGTTACAGGGAACAGAAGACCCATATGTTGAAAATATTAAGGTTCTAGGGGTATAAATAAGGGCAGCTTTTCGAAGCTGCCTCTTAATTACCTATAACTAACAAATCGACGAAGTTGACTTTGTTCTCTATATTTTGTATTTTGTCAAATCCTTTTTAAACTCTTCTGATACCTTCTGGAATTCTTCTATGTTTTCTATCATTCTTTGAAGCTCAGATGCATATGTTGTTACATTTGAACTTACTTCCTCTGAAGAAGCAGAGTTCTCTTCTGCTATAGCTGCTAGTGACTCTATATTTTGTGATACTTGGTTTATAGCTTCTGTTTCTTTGGTTAATTGTTCTATCATTTGTATTAATGAGTTAGATACATTTTGTATATCATTAACACTAGCTGAACTGTTATCAGCAACAACAGATAACCTTTGATTTTCTCCCTCTAACACACTATATTGAGATTCTATATTTTCTACTAATGAATTGATTTCATTAATAAAAGATACTAAATTTTCATTTATGCTTTTAACTGCATTTTTTGATTCTTCAGCTAATTGTCTAATTTCTTCAGCTACTACAGAAAAACCTCTACCGAATTCTCCAGCTCTCGATGCTTCTATAGCTGCATTTAGTGCTAATAAATTAGTTTGCTCAGCTATAGCTTCAACTGTTTCAACTATCTTAGTAACATCTTTAGCTCTATTTTGTAATGAAAAGCTATCTTCTTTTACTTTAGAAAACTGATTAAGTACATTTCTTAAACTATTAGAACTGTCCTTTAATTCTTTAAATCCTTCGTTTATTTTTTCTACTACATTTTCTAAGTCATCTTTACTTTTATTTTCATTATCGACTATTTGATTTAAAGTGCTGATATTATTATTTAGTAAATATGCAGCTGATTCAGTTTGGTCAGCTTGGTCTACAGCTCCTTGAGCAACTTGTTCTACTACTTCAGATATTTCCTTTGATGTAGTATTCATATTAGCTGATATTTCATTAAATGTATTACTAAATACATGAAGCTCATCGGTTAACCCTTTAAAGCCTACAAAGTCGGATTTTATTATATCTTTATATTCATTAATCAACTTATTAATATCCTCGAAAAAGTCATTAGTAGCTATTTCGTTTTCTTCTACATAGTTATTTTCTTTTAAGTCTTTAAGCTGTGATATGATGTTTCTCTTAGGTAAAAGCATTAATTTACCAAATATATACGGAACAAGTACAGTTAAAGCTAAAGTTACTCCTGTAGTTACGTTAGTATCAAGGAAATTTGATGCTATAACATAAGGCACTCCTATAAAAAGAAGCGAAGCAACTGCTAGTTTACCTTCAAATTTCTTTATAAAGCCTAGGGATAAAAGCTTATTTATTTTATAGGATTTATAATTATAAATTTTATCTTCGAAGGTTATATGTATCTTTATAAAATCATCTTTTTGGTCAATAGTTTTTACCTCTATTTTTTCACCATAAAAATTTGCAGCGCCTTCTAGTATACCGTTAAAGTATCCAAACATTTTTCTTGAAGATTTATAAGTCATTTCAGCTTTATTTTTACTTATAGCCTTAATTTTTAGAATTGGTGGGTTAGCCCCTGGGATTCTCTTTGCCACAACTACATGTACATCATACATAGACTTTAAGAACGAATATAAGTTTCTATGTTCGAAGAATGCAGGATAATCATTAGAGAATGTTACTATGTTATCGTATCCTATCTCTTTCCACACATCATAAGTAGTTTTCTTTTGTTTTTCTGCTATATATTCTACCATCTTTTTAGCGACTGAATCTTCTACATCTTCTGTAGGTTTAAATAACTTGTTTGGTTCTAAACCTGCTGCCTTCATAGCTTCTTCAGTTAAAACTTCTCCATAAAGCTTTTTACATGTTTTTATCCAAGCTGAAACTATTGTTCCTTTCATTTATAAAAGTCCCCCTTCCGTAGGTATAATTTTATCTACATATAATTACAATTTTTATCAATATATTCAATGATGATAAAACAAAATAGAAAGGTTGTCCATTGTGTAGAAATATACATATTTATAAATTAAATATAATAAGACAATAATCCTTCTTTTTCTAGTAACATTTTATGAAATATGTAGATTTAACTATCTTTTTACATTATTAACAAGAATATAATATTTTCTAGGCAATAGTACGTACATATTGTCATGTTTTACAGATATCTGTAGACTGGTTATTAATACATGCACAAGGGATTAAAGGATTACATATCATGTATTATATCAATATATACCCAAATAATTGAGAAATTAAATATTTTTAAGTTTATTTGTTCTGTTTTGATATAAGTAGGGGACTTATATTATAGATTATTAAAATATTGAGAAATCAAGGGTTAATCACCTTATTATATATATTATTTTATTGACTTAAGTTGATATGTAGATGTTTGGAATGGGAGGTTAGCAAGAATGTTCGGAAATAATAGTTTGGTTAATATAAAAGTATTTGCTCATAAAGAAAATAAAATTATGACGAAATCTATTGAAAATTTATTAAAAATGATAGTTCCTGCTCAGGTTCCTTTGAGCTTTCACATAGAACTAATAAAAGTACAGGCTATAATTGCAAGAACTCAATTAGTGAGACAATGTAGAGCTTTTGGAGGGCCTGGATGTTCAAAATATAAAGATTGTGATATATGCGATGAAGGACATTGTATAGATATAGTGGATGATAGTTATCTTAGACAAACATGGAAGGATAATTACAATGAATATATGGAAAAATTAAATAGAGCTATAAAAGAAACTGAAGGACTAATTATTACTATAAATAATAAGCCGATAGACCCAAAATTTCACGATACGTGTGGGGGTTCGACAGAAAATTCCGAGGATGTTTTAGGGAATAGAGTCGTATATTTGAGAAAAGTATTATGTAACTATTGTTCTAACTCACCTAATTGGGATGGACATAAAGATTTTACCTTAAAGGATATAGAGGAAAGATTGAATATAAATTTTCCTAAGCTAAAACCTTCTTTGAAAACAGAAATAAAGGGATTTGTTGAAGGAATAGAAAAGGATGAAAGTGGTAGAGTTAGAGAAATAAAGATAGGTGGCAAGAAGCTTAAAGGTAAAGATGTGATGGAGCTATTGGGGCTTGACTCTACTAAATTTAGTGTTACGCCAGCTACTATAAGATTTAATACTAGAGGAAAGGGTCATGGGCTAGGATTATGCCAATATGGTGGCAATCAAATGGCTATAGAAGGATATAGTTATGATGATATTATAAATTATTATTATACTGGTGTCGAAATAAAGAAATATGAGATACCATGTATAAACAAGCCTTTAAGTGGAAAAATATTAATGATCGACCCTGGTCATGGAGGAGAGAAATCCCAGGACTTTGTAGGTCCTACAGGATTAAGAGAAAAGGATGTTGTATTAAATGTAAGTAAAAAATTAAAAAATAGATTAGAACAGTTAGGAGCACATGTATATTTGACTAGGGAAGAGGACGAGTATATGTCCCTTAGTGAGCGGGTAAAGTTGGCAAATAAAATACGGCCAAATTTTTTTATTAGTATACATTTAAATTCCTTTTCAAATCCTTCAATACATGGTTGTGAGATATATTATTATAGAAATGATAAAGATAGTGAAGCGTTAGGAAAAGCTATAATGGGGAGTTTAGTTAATAATCTGAGTATAGTAAATAGAGGTGTGAAGGTTGCAGATTTTTTCCTTCTTAGACAGATAGGAGTTAGCTCATTAAGGATAGAACTAGATTATATTACTAATCCTGAAATAGAGGAAAAGCTAAAGGATAGTGAATATATTAACAGAGTTGCGGAATCTATATCTGAGGGTATTGTGACATATTATAAATATTAGTAATTAAAGATGATTGAAATGTAAGTCTCCTACTTTAATTTATTTTTTTATTATGTTAAATAAATGTAAAAAACGTACTATTATCTAGCATGTATGGGATTTGACCATAATTTTTTTGTATTTTTAGCTAACTATTGCATTTGACAGAGTATTTATAAAATAGTACAATATAAGGTTCGAAATTTGACATTTAATCAGAAATATGGTAAAATTTATATGCATACACTAAAGGAAGGTGATTTTTTGGCAAACAAAAACCCACTTTCAACTATTAAAGCTAATGTTGAGAACCATATAGGGAAAAAGGTTAGACTAAAGGCAAACAAAGGTAGAAAAAAGACTACTATAAGAGAAGGTATTCTAGAGAGCGCTTATCCTAGTATATTCGTAGTAAAGATTGACGGAGGATATAATTCAGTTAGAAGAGTATCATATAGTTATTCAGATATATTAACTGAGACAGTAGAAGTGACTGTATGTGACGAAGAAAGGAAAATACAAATAAGCTAACCGTGTATCAGTAAACCTCCAGTATTTGGAGGTTTAACTTTTTGGTGCATTCACCCCACAATATTATGGAAAAGCTAAAGGCGAACAGCGAATAGCCTAATTTTTTCCGATATCATCCTAAGAGCTGAGAGCTAGGAACTAAGAACTGAATCAAATGCTACTAACTAACGAATCGGCTTTAGCCGATTTTGTTTTTTTCTGATATAATTATATTAATTAATATTCAGAGAGGTGATATAAGTTTCTATGAAAATTAGATTGTTTATTTTATTGATGTGTATGACTTTGCTTTTAGTTGGGTGTGAAAACGAAGGTTTTCAAAAGCCTAATGTAGAGGAAACTATAAATGTTGTTGAAGACGATAAAGAGGCTTCAAAGGAGTTAAATGACACCGCTAATACTGAAAATGACGGAAAGAATGAAGAGAATAAAGATAAAGAAGAGGCAAAAAAATATATAGGACAAGCATTAGACACTTTAGAATGGGATAAAGTAGTTGAAGTATATAAAGAAAAGAGTAAGAAAAGTGAAGTTATTTATAAGATGAAGGATTTAGAAGAGATTGAACTTATAGAGACTGTTCCCTATGGGTGGTTTAAAGTAAGATTAGAAGATGGGACTGAAGGCTATGTTGATGCAAGATATGTAAGAACTAAAGAAGTTCCTCCACATGAATACAATGAGAATATAGAAGGATATGCATTAGTTTTTACTCATCAAGACCAAACTCTTAGAATCTATAAAGATGGACAACTCGTAAAGGAATCGATAGGCTCTAGTGGATTATGGGACCATTTCACACCTAGAGGTATATTTCAAATAGAAAAGGGAAGAAGAGGAAAATGGGCATATATACCGAGATTCAATCAAGGCTTTAAGTATTGGGTTGGATTTAAAGGGGTATATCTATTCCACTCTGTACCATATGATAAAAATGGACAAGTTATACAAGAAGAGGCTGAAAAGTTAGGACAGCCTGCAAGTCATGGTTGTATAAGATTACCTGTTGATGTGGCAAAATTTATATATGAAAATGTGCCTGAAGGGTCATTGGTGCTGATATATTAAAAAAGACTTGGGAAATTCCCCAAGTCTTTTTTAATTGCTAAGAAAGTATATTTGCATTTATCATCCTAAGAGCTGAGAGCTAGGAACTAAGAACTGAATCAAAAGCTAATAACTAACAAATCGGCTTTAGCCGATTTTGTTCTTGTCTAGGAAATAAGAAGAATAATATTGCCTGTACACACATATATTAACAGTGTATTGCTTATTGTATAAATTTTCATATAAATACTAATAATACATAAGGGTTTTATGAATAGAAACGTAAAGGGGATGAAAGTAGTGACTAAAAAAATAGCTAAATGGATAGGTAATATTATTTTAGTTTTACTAGTTATTGTAGTTATATCAACTTTTTATTCAAATATTAAACATAAAAATAATCCAAACTACATACCTTCTATATTAGGGTATAAACCTATGTCTGTTTTAACAGGTAGTATGAGACCAGTGCTTGAACCAGGGGATATGATAGTAGCTAAGGAAATAGACCCAACTAAGATTAAAGTAGGAGATGTAATTACCTATAAAGTAAGTGAAAGTACACTAGTAACCCACAGGGTTATAGAGATAATTAAAAAAGATAATAAAATAATGTTTAAAACTCAAGGGGATGCCAATAATGTAGAAGACAGTAAATTAGTATCAACAGACCAAGTAGTAGGTGTTTTGGCTTTTAATATTCCAAAGGGTGGATATATAGCAAATTTTATTAGAAGTCCAAAGGGATTTATATTCTTAATTTTGTTACCTTTATTTTTCTTGATAATTGGAGAGGTAAAAACCATGTTATCTCAAATAGAGGAAGAAAGCAATAAAGAATCTTCCGATTTATGGGATAATGTGGACCAATAGATGTAACATTATACATAGCTTATATATCTAGGGAACTAAAGACTATTAGAAAAGGGGGTGTTCAAAAGAAAGGTATAAAAGTGAAAAGGGTAGGCTATCTGTGCAGAGATAACCCGCCCTAAAAATGAAGAGCTCACTAAAACCCTTCATAAATTATTATATCTCAAAATTCTAAAAATATTAAATAGGTCTAAAGGAGGAAATTGGAAAATGAAAAAAAGAATGATTTTAAGTTTGGTATTAGTAGGTTTATTGGCGTTTGGTGTAGGTATGGGAACATTTGCTTGGTTTACAAGTCAAGCAACTAGTGAAAATAATGTATTTGAAACTGGTACATTAGTTATTGATGATCCGGGTGCATTAACTGCTAACATGACAGTAGATAATATTTATCCATCATGGGTGTCAGAAGAAAAGACAATTACTGTTCATAATAGCGGTTCATTGGATTTTAAATACAGAATGAGTGTAGAAGCATTAACTGATAATATTTTGTATGATGGAGATACACCACTTCAAATAAGTGTAAATGGTGCAGATTTTGTAGACATTAATCAATTAGCTTATGTTGACTTAGGAGAAATAGCAGCTGGTTCAGATGGTACATTTACAGTACAATTTAAACTTCCTGATGAAGCAAATAACGACTATCAAGATGAATCTGCCACATTTACTTTTGTATTTGATGCAACTCAAACAGGAAATACTGGTTGGGCTCAATAATTAACTGTATAAATATCTTATTTAACATATGGCCGGAAGTAATTCCGGCTATATGTTAATTTAAATAAGGTGGTGAATAAATGAGATTTAAAATAAGTGTAATTATGCTAGCAGTTATTGCTCTAGGGGTCCTTGGTGGTATAGGAACATATGCATGGTTTACAAGCTCAGCTACAAGTGAAGGTAATACATTTGATGTAGGTGAATTTAAAATAGAAACTACACCATATGGAGAAATACCTATGCCTTTATTTGCTACTAGTTATAGTAATGAAAATTGGAATAACAAATATGCAACTGGTGAATGGTACCCAGGGAAGAAAGTACCAGATGACGAAACACAAAGGACTTTAGCCATAAAGAACAGTGGAAGCTTGCCAGCTAGGCTATATGGTATTTCAGCTGATATTGAAGAATTCATAGTTCCAGAAGGTCATTCAAATCCAGAGATGGCTCAAAGTCATTTTGCACAAAATATGATAATTACAGTTAATTGGGAAGGTACAGAATTATATAGTGGTAGCTTGCAAGATTTAATAAATTCAGAACAATCATTTTCTCAATATATTACTGTACAGCCAAGTACAGATCCATCTGAAGTTATTAGATTAGATTTTCAAGCAGAGATGAGTACTGAAGCAGGAAACATTATCCAAGGAACATCAGCAACTGTTGATTTAACTATCCATGCTACTCAGGATAATGATAACGCAGTAGGTTATTTAATAGGTGAATAGATATAAAGGGGAGAGATATAGATGAAAAAAAGATTTGCTATTTTAGTATTAGCTTTTGCAATAGTTTTTGCTATGGCAGGAGTAGGCACAATGGCATGGTTTACAAGTCAAGCAACTAGTACTGGGAACACATTCCAGACTGGTACTTTAACCTTGGGTGGGGTAATTGATGGTGAAGATGTAGCTAACAAATTTGCAACTGTAACCTTTGATAACATGGAGCCAGGTGAGCCACCTGAGAAAATCCAGACTACAGTACTTAAAAATGTAGGTTCACTTCCATTTTATTTATATAGAATTACTGCATCAGATTTAGTAGATAATAATCCAGATAATGAGAAAGATGACACTATTCTTGATGAAGTGTTAATGATAGATATAACAATAGGTGGAGAACATGTATACTCTGGAAAGCTAAGTCAATTAGTTGAGGAAAATGGTGGATACTTTGACCCTATTTATGGTATTGAGCCTAATGATACTCAAGATATGGTGATTACCGCATATATGGACACTAATGCAGGAAATCAGTATCAAGGTTTAAGTATGACTTGTGATTTAACTGTTCATGCAACTCAATCGGAAACCCCTATACAAGGAGAACCAGATGAAACATGGCACAATATGGGATCTACAAGTAACTTTAGAGTTCAAGGAAGAAATCATCAAGCTTTCTTTAGGGATTATGTACAGTTTGACTGGGATTGGAATCCGGATGATAGTGACTTTGAATATTATGAAGTTATGATTAAGCATGAAACTGGTGATCCTAATGTAGAAATAACTGAAGAAAGATGGCAAACAGAAGAGACATTTATTTGGTGGAAAATTACTAGGAATCACTACGATGAGTCAATAGTTGTGCATGATATGATTACAGGTGAAACTATTGATTTAGATACTTATGATGTGCTCTGGAATGTAGAAAAAGACAGAATTAGCATCAATAGAAATGTATTTCCATCTGACTGGAAAGGTATAGAAGTAAAGTTATCAGGAACACAATATAAAGATTCAAATAATCCAAGCCTTCCTGATAAAAGTACAATTCAAAGCTTACCAATTCAATATTGGTCATTTGATGAGTAAATTCAATTTACCTAATTAAAAACTCTTATAAAGCCGAGCTTCGGCTCGGCTTCCTTAATAATGTTTATAGGGTTCAAAAGGACTCAAAGATTGAGTACTTCTGAGTCTTATAAACAGGAGGTGGATGGATGGAAAAAGGTTGTAAAAATAAAATAATATCAGCAATAATAACCTTTACTATGTTCATTAGTTTTTTGTCAACAACAGGGGTAGACCTAGCCTATGCTAATGATGAACCAGATGTCATTTTATATATACACGGAGAAAAATCCAATGGTGGACCTATATTTCATTCAAAGGGAGATATGGCTGGAAATGAGCTTTGGGCTCCAGGGGTAACTAAAAGTGGAGTATTGAGGCTTTATAATAATTATTCTCAAAGAATAAAAGTCAATAATTTAAGTCTTAGAATGACATTGGAAAAATTACGAGATGGAGAATATGTATCTGTTACCGATAGACAATTGTATGAATTATTTGCCAAAAACATGAAACTTACTATTAAAAAAGGTAGAACACTTATTTTTACAAATACAATTTACAACAAAAGTTTTCTTGAAATGCTTTATCAAAAAGACCATGAACAATATAAGGGTTATGATTTACCTATATTTGATAGATTTAATATAGATAAAGGTGACTATATAGATTTAGAATACACAGTATATATGGATGAAAATGCAGGAAATGAGCTACAAGGTCTTAAAGCTACTGTGGATTTCATGATAAATGCTCACGAAAATCCTATATATAAAAAGACAGAAACAAAGGATTCTGATGACCATTGGGCCCATGACTGTATTGAAACATTGATACAAAAAGGGATAATAAAAGGCTATCCTGATGGAACCATACGCCCAGAGAACTATATTACAAGGGCAGAAGCTGCTGTATTGATTGGTAGAGCATTAGGGCTAGAAGAAAAAGACAGTACATTTACAGGGTATTTTGATTCAATACCTAATTGGGCGAGAGGCTATATAATCTCTACAACACAAGAAGATATATTTACAGGTTATCCTGGTAAATTATTTAAAGCAGATAATCATATAACTAGAGAAGAAATGATGGCAATACTTATGAGAGGATTTAACAAAACAAGTGAAGGTGAGTTAAAACTAGAGTTTGACGATAAAGACGACATAGGTACTTGGGCATTAGAATATATAAAAGCGGGAGTTAAAAATGAAATCATAGAAGGATACCCTGATGGTACTATAAAGCCTAATAATGAAGTGACTAGAGCAGAAGCCTTTACTATGATATGTAAGCTATTAGGTTATCACGAAAAACACATAAATTGAAGTATGGTTTATTTTACAAGGAGGTGATATTAATAAAATGAAAAATGATAAGAACTTGAGAATGAAAAGGATTGTAGTAAAAACAGTAAGTGTTTTAGTAGGGGGAGTTATAGTTTCAGTTGTGCTATTAAATAATATGGATAGTTACTCTTGGTTTTCAGATAGAGTTACTAAAGAGTTTAAGGTAACTGCTGCAACAACTGAAGATATAATTGATAAAATACAAATTAATAGTAAAAACCCAGATAAAATTATTCTTAAAAAGAACGATAATTTAACAACATATCCTATAATATATTTTCAACTAGAAGGTGATGTAAAAGATTATATACTACACATTAATCCTGTTAAACTTGAGGAAAATGAGTATACTGCTCCAATTGATGTAGATGTAAACCTATATCAATTTATAAAATTAGCACTTAGTAAAAAAAATAGTATAAAAGGAAAAATAAAATTTAAATACCTAAATGAATTTATAGATGAAGAAAGAGAAATTGAATTTAGTAAAGCTTATCTTATGGATAAGTTTATGGCTAAAATAGACAAGGAAGAAGCACAAAGGAAAAACAGGTCAAATGACGAAAGCATACGTAAAGATTTTGTGAAAATAATAAAATATGTGGCACAACAAATTAAATGGCAAGAGGATATAAACAAAGATAATAAAAAGCAGCAGAAGGTATCTTTAAACTCGGTTAAAAAGTCTGAGGATTCAGATAAAAGATTTGATATGAAAAATAGTAGCATGTTAGTGCAAAATGATGTGGAAAGATTTGAACTAAGTAATGAACAAGAAGAGATAATTAATATTATTACTCCTAAGCTGTTAAGTCATATTAATAGCTTGTATAGTACTATAGAGAAGTTAGTTTCCGATTTAAATGATAAAATCATAAAAATATCTGAATTAAATTGTAGAATAGAAGAAATTAGTACTGAAAATGAAATTTTAAACGAAGAGAAAACTTTGATTGAAGAATCAAATGAAAAGCTAATTGATTTAGTAAATCAAATGGAAGAAGAAAAATTAAAAAATGATGAAATAATTAAAAATATTACAGATGATAATGAAAAACTTACAAACGAAGTAGAAGAACTTACACAGAAATATAAAAATTTAAAACGCATTAATAGGAATTTAAGACAAGAAAACCGACGTCTAGAGCAAATAATTTCTGAATTAACTACTGAAGATGAAGACACTGTTATTGAGGATGTATATGGTGATTAATAAAGTAGCCCTATTATAGGGCTACTTTTTGATAATAATATTTTTACTCACCTACACTTTGAAATTTTCCTACCAATATCCTTTCTTCTTCATCAACTTTAACTCCAAAGAAGTATACTATTGCTATTAAAGCTACTGCTCCCATTAACAATGATATCCATGGGTTAAATCCTAATCCAGCAGGGATGAATCCTACTATTATAGATACTATCCCTACAGCTATAGCGTATGGCAACTGAGTCTTTACATGGGCCATATGGTCACATGCACTAGCCATAGATGACATGATTGTAGTATCAGATATTGGAGAACAGTGGTCTCCTAAAACTGCTCCAGTTAAAACTGCTCCTATAGCTGGAATTAATAATTCTGTTCCACCTAATTCAAAGGCTAAAGGTATAGCTAATGGCATAACAATTGAGTTTGCTCCCCATGATGAACCAGTTGAGAATGCAACTATACCAGGGATTATGAACATCAGTAAAGGTATCATGTATGCTGGTACTGAGCCTTTAGCAACAGATACTATAAATTCTGCAGTTCCTAATTGGTCATTCAATCCACCTAAAGCCCAAGCTAATACTAATATTATTGCGGCAGTTGTCATAGACTTAACTCCAGTTACCCAAGCGTCCATTATTTCTTTGATAGTAAGGATTCTTTGAGCTAAACTCATTACACCTGCTATAATTGTACCCCCTATGGATGCCCAAAGAAGAACAACACTTGCATCAGCATCTCCAAAGGCATCTGTTAAAGCCTTACCTTCAAGTCCTCCACCGTTTACATAAAGACCTATGATTGTAATAACTATAACCGATAGTATAGGTATTACTGCATTATACCATCTTTCATTTTCTGTTGAAGATTCAAGCTGACTAACTTCATCACTAACTAAAGGCTTTGCATCATCATCTAGAACTTTTCCTGTAGTATAAGTTCTTCTTTCTGCTTTTGCCATAGGTCCAAAATCTCTTCCTGAAAAGATTATTACAAGAACGAAACCAAGAGCTAATATACTATAGAATCTAAAAGGAATTGTTTCTATGAAAACATTGTAAGGGTTAAGGTCAACTCCTATCTTGGTAAGTCCATCTCTAATAAGTCCAGTTTCAAAACCAACCCATGTTGATATTAAAGCAATACTAGATATAGGTGCTGCAGTTGAATCTACTATATATGCTAGCTTTTCTCTTGATACTTTCATTTTATCTGTGATACTTCTCATAGTGTTACCTACGATAAGTGAGTTTGCGTAATCATCAAAGAATATAAGTATACCCATAAGCCAAGTACTAAATAAAGTAGATTTACTAGTTTTAGCTCTAGAAACGATAAGATTTGCTATTCCCTTTGTCCCTCCGTTTTTACTTAATACTCCTATAAGTCCACCGATAGTTAGACAGAAGATTAATATTGATACATTCCAAGAGTCTGTTAATGCACCTACTATATAATTATTAAGAGTTTCAGTAAACCCTATTAATGGATTTCCATTAGCTAAAATTGTTGCTCCTATAAAAATAGCTATGAATAAAGACAATAGTACCTCTTGAGTAGCCCATGCTAAAATAATTGCTATGATAGGTGGTAAAATAGATAACCATCCAAATTCCATTTATAATTCCTCCTTTATTTTAAATTAAGTATTTAGCAAATTAGTATTTATATAATTTTTTGCAAATAAAAAAGCACCTGATATGTATCAGGTGCTTATGTTCAAATAACATAACCAATACATACCCATCCCTCCTTGTGGCCCATTGTGTGAGATAGCGCTCCATCAGAATAACGGGCAATTACCCTGATGACAGTCCTACACCTATTCGATGCAGGCCCAGCCTCAAGTTTTGGATACTTGAGACTTCGGCGGCAGCTCCTTTCACTATACTTCAATGGTTTCCGGCCTCCATATAGTTACTGATAGATACCGCGCCTCTACCTCACCCCTTCCAAGGGATGAGGTATTTTGTATTAAATTTTTATTAGTTAAAAGTCTACCATAGAGGAAAAATTGTGTCAACACTTTTTCTTATTCTAATATTTGGAAGAGTTTCAATCACGTCATCTCTTACGTCATCTAGCATCTATTTTTTCCTCTTATATACATATCAATAGCTTCAGCTACACGCTTTGAATGTTTAACTGCTTCTACGACTGTTTTAGCACCTGTAACTACATCACCAGATGCAAAAACTCCCTCTCTAGTAGTTCTACCACAATTATCTACTACTAAAAGTCCTTTTTGATTTGTATTTAGTCCTGTGGTATTAGAAACTATGTTTGCTCTAGGTCCTTGACTTATAGCTACAATAACAGAATCTGCATAGAATATTCCTTCAGAATTTTTCATTGTAACTAATTTATCTTTACCATTTTCGTCTTTAACTTTTTCTGTTTTTACATATTTAACTCCTTCATCTGTTATTTCAATAGGTGATTTATATAACTCAAATTTGACACCATCGATTATAGCATAGTCTAAATCATATTTAGTAGCAGGTATATCCTCCATTCCCTTTCTATACATTATATAGACTTCTTTTGCTCCTTTTCTTAAAGCAGTTCTTGCAACGTCCATTGCAACATTACCAGCTCCAATTACAACAACTTTTTTTCCTAAATCATAAACATCAGGATTTTTTAAATAATCAATAGCATAGTGTACATGCCCTAGACTTTCACCTTTAATATTTAATTTATTAGGATTCCATACTCCTGTACCTATGAAAATTGCCTCATATCCATCTCTAAATAGGTCATCTAATGTTAGTACTGGTCCGATAAGGGTATTAGGTCTTATTTTTACTCCCAGTTCTATAAGTTTTTCTTTTAATTTTTCCAAAATATCCTTTGGTAGTCTAAAATCAGGTATTCCATATCTTAATACCCCACCTATTTTGTCGTGAGCTTCGAATATGGTGATTTTATATCCTCTTAAAGCCAATATGAACGATATTGTTAATCCAGCAGGGCCTGCTCCTATTATTGCTATTCTTTTATTTAAATTTTGTTCTTTTTCTAGATTAACGCTGTTTATATAGTAGTCGGATATATAGTTTTCTATAGCACTAATCTTTACTGAATTACCTTTTTTTCCAAGAACACAACGGCCTTCACATTGATTTTCATGTGGGCATACAAGGGAACAAACAACAGATAAAGGATTGTTTTCAAATAGAACTTCTCCAGCCTTTTTTATATCACCATCTAAAAATAGTTTTATAACCTCTGGAATAGAAGTGCTTACAGGACAACCTTCTTTACACATCGGTTTTTTACATTGAAGGCATCTGCGAGCTTCTTCGATAATATGTCTTTCCATAGTAACCATCTCCTAAGATTATTAATTTATTATATATTAATAATATAATATGTTTAAAAAAAAATACAACTAATAAGCTGTAAAAAAACAGGTAAAAAATTACACTCAAACAAAGTGAAAATACATTTTAAAAAACTATTGACATTTTTAAAAAAAGTAGTATATTTATTATATGTAAACTAAAAGTTTATCTTTATTAAATAAATTGATTATTTTTTTGACTCTATGTTTAGCAATTATAAACATAGAATATAGTATTGGTTTTCTTAGTAGTGAAAATAATTCGTAATTTTAACTATAAGTTATAAATTGTAAAACAATAAAAGAGAGGAGAAATGAAAATGAAAATTGAGCAATTAGGAAGACACATTTTAGCAGAATTCTACAACTGCGACAAAGATATTTTAAACGACCATAAATTGATAGAAAAATATATGAATGAAGCGGCAATTGAAGCTAATGCTACTATAGTAAAAAGCGTATTTCATATGTTTAATCCTTGGGGAGTTAGTGGAGTAGTAGTAATCCAAGAATCACATTTAACTATTCACACATGGCCTGAATATGGATATGCAGCAGTAGATTTATTTACTTGTGGTGACGATGTTGACCCATGGGTAGCGTTTAAGTATCTAAAAGAAAAGCTAGAAGCAGATAAAACTGAAACTTTAGAAGTACCAAGAGGGTTAGTAGATAAAATAAAACATTTTTCTGATGAAGAATTAACAGATGTTAAGTTTAAACCTGATGCAAAAGATGAGTAAATGTATTACATGAACTTATTGACATAAAAATAAAAAGTTCATTAGAAAATTATTATATTAAAAACTTCATAGGTAGAAAAGGAGGCAGAAACAGTGGAGTTATGGTATACAGAGGAGCACACAGACTATGCTAAATTTTCAACGAAAGTAAAAAAGCATCTTTATTCAGAAAAGAGTCCATTTCAGCAAGTTGACGTTATAGATACTTATGAGTACGGTAAAATATTGACATTAGATGGGTTAGTAATGGTTACAGAAAAAGACGAGTTTATATATCACGATATGATTACCCACGTTGCTATGGCTACAAATCCTGATATCAAAAGGGTATTAGTAATAGGTGGAGGAGACGGAGGAACAGTAAGAGAGCTTACAAGATATAGTACTATAGAAAAAATAGATATGGTTGAGATTGATGAGCTAGTAGTAAAGGCATCAAAAGAATTTTTACCAATAACATCAAATAAGCTTGATGATGAAAGAGTAACTTTATATTTCGAAGACGGTATTAAATTTGTTGAAGATAAAGAAAATCAATATGATTTAATAATAGTAGATTCAACAGACCCAATAGGTCCAGGAGAGGGATTATTTACTAGAGAATTCTATAGAAACTGCTTTAAAGCTCTTACAGAGAATGGTATATTAGTAAATCAAAACGAAAGTCCATATTATGAAAGAGATGCAAAGGCAATGATAAGGGCAACAGGCAAACTAAAGGATATATTCCCGACAGTAGAAGTATATCAATTCCATATGCCTACTTATCCATCAGGGCATTGGCTATTTGGATTTGCATCAAAGAAGTTACATCCTATTAAAGATTTTGATGCCGATAGATGGAATAGCTTAAATCTTAAAACAAAATACTACAATACAGATATTCACGTAGGAGCTTTTGCACTTCCAACATATGTGAAAGAGATGATAGAAAATGGAACTAAATAAGAATGTTCATACTTTTATAGGATTTGATAGTGAGTATTCTGATGCTAAATTAGTAGTGTTTGGTGCTCCATTTGATGGAACTACTTCTTTTAGACCTGGAACTAGGTTTGCACCGTCTGTAATGAGGAATGAATCCTATGGGCTAGAGACCTATAGTCCATATTTAGATATGGATTTAGAGGATACAAATATATTTGATGCAGGAGATTTGGAACTTTCATTTGGGAATACTGAAAAAGTAATGAAGGATATAAAAGAGTTTACAAAAGGTATAGTAGAAGATGGAAAGACACCAGTGATGATAGGTGGAGAGCATTTAGTAAGTTATCCAGCAATTGAAGCTGTATATGAGAAATATAATGACCTATATGTTCTACACTTTGATGCCCATGCAGACCTTAGAGAAGAATATATGGGAGAAAAGTTATCACATGCCTCTGTTATAAGAAGGGTATGGGATTTTGTAGGAGATAATAGAATATATCAGTTTGGAATAAGATCTGGAGAAAGAAAGGAATTTCAGTGGGCTAAAGAGCATACTAATTTAACTAAGTTTAATTATGAAGGTTTAGATGAGGCTATAGAAACTATAGGCGATAAGCCAGTATATATTACAATAGACCTTGATGTATTTGACCCATCTGTTTTTCCAGGTACAGGTACACCAGAGCCTGGAGGAATTTCTTTTAATGATATGATGGATATAATATCAAAGATTAAGAAATTAAATATAGTTGGAGCTGATGTAGTTGAGCTATCTCCTCATTACGATGCAAGTGGAGTTTCAACAGCAGTAGCTTGTAAGGTGTTGAGGGAATTAGTGCTGGCTATACACAAATAAAGAAATGACGACGGAACGACGAACCCGGTTCATCGTTCCACAAAAAGAAGGTCTATACGATATGAAGGTATCATATTTATATCGTATAGGCTTTTTTTATTTTCTGTTCCTAGTTCCCTGTCCCCTAAGAAATCAGCATTCTTGATTTCTTATAAAAAAAGTAATTTTTTTGGACATTTTAACATATTATTACGCATAGGTATATAGTAATATAATAGATTGTTTAATTGTGCAATTATTAGCATAAATAAAAGAGAGGAGGCAAATGAATGTCAGTTGAACTTATAAGGGATTTGCTTAGAATAGACCAAATGATAGGTAAAAATCAGGCACAACCCTTAATTGACGGAAAGATAACTTTACCAGAGAACAAACCAGAAATAAATAAGATATTAACAATAGATGGAGATGTTAGAATTACAGGAACAAATATAATTAAAGATAAGATTTTAATAAACGGAGCTGTTGACTTCAAGGTATTGTATGATGCAGAGGATGAACAACAACCAATTCATAGCTTTAAAGCGTCAAAGGAATTTGAGGAAGAAATAGAAATTGAAGGCGTTAATGAACAGATGATTGGAGACGTAAAGGCTCATGTTGAGCACATTGATTATAATCTTGAAGATAGAAATGTAATATCAGTAAAAACAGTTATAGAACTAGAGGGTAAAGTACAGGCTGCAAGTAATATAGATATCGTGAAAGATATAAAGGGGTCACAAGGAGTTCAAGTATTAAAAGAAAGTATTAAATATGATGATGTAGTAGGTATTAATTCATCTAGTACATTAGTAAAGGAAGCCTTTGAAATAGACGAAGATTATCCTGATATACTAGATATATTAAGAGTTGATACCAAAGTATATGAGAGAGAAGTTAAAATTGTAGACAATAAAGTAATTGTAGCGGGTTTAGCAGAGTATTCTATAATGTATTTAGGAGATGACGAAGAAAGTAAGATTAATTATATAAGACATGAGATACCATTTACACATTTTGTAGAAGTTCCAGGGGCTACAAAGGAAATGATGAGTAGGGTTAAGTTAGAGCCAGGAGAAGTTAATTACGAAACTAGAGAAAATATAAACGGAAATATGAGAATAATAGATGTAGAATCAACTGTTGATATATCTGCAAAAGTATTTGAGCATAATGAAAAGGAAGTTACAGTAGACACTTATTCTACAAATAAGAAAATAGATGTAAAGAAACAACAAATAGAGGTTACTGAGAATGTTGGAAGAAATACAGCTAAAGAAGTAATTAACAGTACAATTGAAGTATCAGAAGAAAGCATAAATAATGTCTATAATTTAAATGTCAAACCAATGTTAACTGACTACAGAATAATAGAAGAAAAGGTAATAGTAGAGGGATTTTTAAGTACAGATATGCTTTATTCAGGAGAAGACGACGAAATGAAGAATATGAAGCAGGAGATTCCATTCAAATCTTATGTAGATATTGAAGGAATTGAAGATGGAATGGATTCAGAAATAGACATGGTCTTAGAAGATGTACGTTTTAATAAATCAAATGAGCATGAAGTTGAAGTTACAGCAACAGTTAAACTTGATGTTTCAGTTAATAGCATAAAGACTATAAGTATTGTAACAGAAGCAGAAGAGCTTCAGGATAATATAGACAAAGCTAATAGACCAAGTATTACTATATACATAGTACAAGAAGAAGACACAATATGGGATATAGCTAAAAGATATAATACAACAGTAGAAGAATTAGTTGAGACAAACGATATAATTAATCCAGACAATATTATGCCAGGAGAAAAAATAATAATAGAAAAAAATATAGATTTTGAATTTTAAATATGCGGCCGATAGGTCGCTTTTTTATTTTATAATTGTAAATTCTCAATTGTTTTTCTGTCCCCAGTCCCCTGTCCCCCAAAACATCTTAAGCCACTTTTTCAGTATTTTGTATTTTGTATTAAATGATATAATAGATTATAATAACGAAATTATAAATCTATAATAGAAATGGAGCTGGTGTTATGGCTGAAATTAAAATAGAATCATTTGCTAAGATTAATCTATGTCTAGATGTTTTAAAAAGAAGAGAAGATGGATATCATGAAATAAAGACAGTAATGCAGCAAATAGATTTAAAAGATATAATAACATTAAAGGATAATGAAGATAAAGTAATAATAGAAACTAATCATCCTCAAGTACCTACTGATTCTACCAATCTTGTATATAAAGCTTGGAAGCTCTTATCTAACAGATATAATATAGATAAAGGTGTATATATAAAAATCGATAAAAATATTCCTGTAGCTGCAGGATTAGCAGGTGGTAGTTCAAACGCCGCCGCTGTATTAAAGGGACTAAATGAATTATGGAGTTTAAATATCTCACAGAAAGAGCTCATGGAGCTTGCTGCACAAATAGGAGCAGATGTGCCCTTTTGTATAATGGGAGGAACAGCACTTGCTGAAGGTATTGGAGAAAAACTTACTAAGCTTAGTAGCTTTTCAGATAAATTAATTTTATTAGCTAAACCTAGCATATCTGTTTCAACAGCATATGTTTACAAAAACTTGGAATTAAACAAAATAGATTTTAGGCCAAATACAAATGATATAATAAGGTATATAGAAGAGAATAATTTAGAATCGTTAGCTACTAATATGGGTAACGTATTAGAAACTGTAACAATTAAAGAATATCCGATAATTAAAGAAATAAAAGATAAGATGATTCAATATGGAGCTTTAGGAAGCTTGATGTCTGGTAGTGGACCTACAGTTTTTGGTATATTTAAAAATGAAGATGATGCAATAAAATGTAAAGCTGAATTAAGTAAGCATATAGATACAGTACATGTGGTAAAGACACTTTAAGGAGGAATTTATATGTCACAGGATTTAACTAATCTTAAATTACATGATTATAAGCCCCTTAGGGATGTAGTTTTTGAAACATTAAAGTCAGCAATAATAGAAGGTCAGTTAAAGCCAGGGGAACGACTTATGGAGGTACAGCTTGCAGATAAGTTAGGAGTAAGTAGAACGCCTGTAAGGGAAGCTATAAGAAAGTTAGAGCTAGAAGGATTAGTAATTATGATGCCGAGAAAAGGAGCATATGTAGCAGATGTATCATTAAAAGACATAATGAACATCCTAGAGATAAGAGCATCCCTTGAAGGACTTGCAGCTTCATTAGCAGCTGAAAGAATGACACAAGAAGAGTTAAAAAACTTGAAAAAAAGGTCAGAAGAGTTTAATGAAGCCTTAAGAAATGGTGATATTAAAATGATGATAAAAAAAGATGCTGAGATTCATGACATTATTTTTAAAGCTACAAGAAATGAAAAGCTTATATGTATAGCAGAAGGTTTAAAAGACCAAATACAGAGATTTAGAGTGACTTATATCACTGAATATAATAAATCTGAATCACTTATTGAAGAGCATCAGAAAATTATTGATGCATTATCTAATAGAGACGTAGAAAAAGCTAGGATGTATGCACAACAGCATATAGAGAACGCTGAAAATTATATAGTAAAAGAGGTAAAAGGATTATTAGATAGAAAAGATTCGGGGGAATAATAAGAAATGATAAATACAATAGTTCTGGCTGGAAGGTCTAATATAAAATTACAAAATAAAATGAATAAGGCGCTTGTAAATATAAAGGGGAAACCTATGATTTCATATGTTATTGATGCCTTAAAGCATTCGAAAGTAGTAGACCAGATAGTAGTAGTTGGTGAGCCAAAGGATTTTGAAAACATTGATTTAAAATATGTAGATAAGATTATTAAATGCAGAGATTCTATTTTAGATAACATTATTGTTGGATTAAATTATTTTAAGAGTGATAATAAAGTGATGATAACTACTAGTGATATACCTTTACTTACAGGAGAGGCAGTAAAGGATTTTGTAGATAGGTCATTAGAAACTGATGCGGACTTGTATTATCCTATAATAAATAAAAATATATGTGTTCAAAAATATCCTGATGCTAAGAGGACTTATGCTAGATTAAAGGAAGGTCTATTTACTGGTGGAAATATGTTTATAGTTAATCCTAGTATAGTAGATAGTACAATAGATGTAGCAAAAAAAATGATAGAATATAGAAAAAATCCATTGAAGATGAGTAGAGTACTTGGATTTAAATTTTTATTGAAGTTTTCAACAGGTAAAGTAAGTATAAAAACAGCTGAGCAAAGAGTATCAGAATTATTAGGGATACAACCAAAGGCAATTATAAGCGATTATGCAGAAATAGGTAATGATGTAGATAAGCCTGAAGATATTGAGATGACTGAGAAGTATATTTGGCTGGAACGATGAACCCGGTTCGTTGTTCCTGAAAAGACGTACTGCTTATGAGGTGACGTAAAAGAAGACGAGAAAGTGGCTATTCGTCATTCGATGTTCGTCTTTGGCAGAAAGAATATATGGATTATAGATTAGAGCAATAGAGTATTAGGGTGATAATAGAACTAATGTAGGAGCTGGATATATCCAGCTCATTTTTTGTATATCTTTTTTAAGAACTAAATCAAATGCTACTAACAACGAACTACTAACTAAAATAGCCACTGTAGTCGCTTTTTTATGCATATTATACCTTCATTTTGCAAATATTATGTTTGATGTATCATGTAGCTTTATTTGTTATATGTGGTGAGAAAAGGTGATAAAAATTGATGACTATAATTAGTGAATTAAAGGAATTATTTAGCCTATATGAGATGTTTTTAATAGTAGCTATAGGGCTATTTACTTTTTTTGTAGACTTTCAACGTTTGAGAAAACGTAGATTAAGAAAAGATGCAAGAATAGCTAAAGGTATAGGACTCGTGTATTTAATAGTAGGTCCTTTAATCTTTATATCACTTCAATTTGTTTAAGGAGGAGTTCTATGGGTTTATTTGATGAACTCAATCAAAAAAATGATAAAGAATATGTACCTATTTCAAAAGATATAGATAAAAACATAAAACAAATAAAAGAGGAATTAAAAGACTGTGATGATATTATATATCGTGATTTTAAAGTAGGACGTAATCAAAAATACAAGTTAACCTTGATATATGTAGATGGTCTAATAGACAAAGATTTAATAAGCGAAAATGTTTTAAAGGCTCTTATGCAAGAAGCTAGAGAAGTGGAGCCTAATCCAACAGGATTTAGAAGAGATTTTTATAACTTAGTAAAAAAGGGCAATATTTCGGCTACAGAGATAAAGGAAGTTGATAATCTTACTGAAGCAATAGACAATATATTGATTGGTGAAACTATATTAGTATTAGATAAATACAGCAAAATAATAGTAATAGGCTCTAGAGGATGGCCTACTAGAAGTGTTCAGGAAACCCAGACAGAAACAGTAATAAGAGGACCAAGGGATGGGTTTACAGAAACAGCTAAAGTAAATACAAGCTTAATAAGAAGAAGAATAAGAGATACTAAACTTAAACTCAAATATATAAAATTAGGAAAAAGGTCTAAAACTGATATAGCTATTATGTATATAGAGGATATAGTAGATAAAAGTTTATTAAAAGAAGTAAAGAAAAGGTTAGAGGATATAGAGATAGATGCTATATTAGAAAGTTCATACATAGAGCAGTTAATCGAAGATAATAATTACTCTCCATTTCCACAGGTAGAGAATACAGAAAGACCTGATGCAGTTGCCGCTTCATTATATGAAGGAAGAATAGCAATAGTAATTGATAACACTCCATTTGTACTATTGGTTCCAGCTACTATGACGACTTTTTTACAATCATCAGAAGATTATTATGATAGATGGCTGATTACATCTTTAGTTAGGCTAGTAAGATATCTTGCTAGTTTCGTAGCATTGTTATCACCAGCTATTTACATTGCTTTGACTTCTTATCATCCAGGGATGATACCCACACAGCTAGCTCTTTATGTAGCAGCTACAAGAACTACAGTACCTTTTCCAGCTTTTATAGAAGCCTTTATTATGGAAATGACAATTGAATTTTTAAGAGAAGCTGGTACTAGATTGTCTGGACCTATTGGTACTACCATAGGTATAGTAGGTGGTCTTGTTATTGGGCAGGCAGCAGTTGAAGCAGGTATAGTTAGTCCTTTGATGGTGATTATTGTAGCCCTTACTACTATAGCTTCTTTTATGTTACCGAGCTATGGTTTTGCAGCATCCTTTAGGATATTGAGATTTTCTTTTATGGTATTTGCAGCAGCTTTAGGGTTATATGGTATCATGCTAGGATTAATTTTACTAGGCACTCATCTTGTTAATTTAAAAAGCTTCGGAATACCTTATTTATCACCATTTGTTACTTTAGGCAAAATGGGAGGAGATTTAAAGGATACTCTTATCAGAACTCCTATAAATAAAATGAAAAAACGTCCTAAATATACAGACGTTGTAGATGAAGATAGATTAGTAAACAAAGAAAAAAACAGTGATAAAAAGGGTGAAAAATAATGAGGAAAAATTACTACAAGATATCCAGTTTGCAGCTGTCCGTTTTAATTGTTAGTACAATAATAGGTGTAGGAATTCTTTCACTACCTAGTACGGCATCAGAAAAATTAAATACTGATGGATGGATTTTAATAGCTGTGAGTGGTCTAATAGCAGCGATTTTAACGTACCTTATTAGCTATGTGGGAAAATTATATACAGGTAAAACTTTGGTGGAGTATGGAAAGGACCTAATGACTGCACCTGTTACATATATAGTTTCTATTATATTTTGTATATATTTTATAGTGCTTACAGGATTTGAAGTTAGGTTATTCGCAGAAGTAATAAAAATGTTCTTATTAATTAAAACTCCTACAGAGATAATAATTATAACTATGCTACTAGCTACATCCTATATAGTGAGATGTGGGGTAGAAGCGTTAACGAGGATGGCACTAATAATTCTTCCTTTGGTTTTAATACCTCTTTTTCTATTGTTTTTGGCTTTAGTTCCAGAAATGAATCTGACAAATATATTTCCTGTATTTAGATTTAAGATTATTGATCTTATAAAAGCTATACCATCAGTTGTGTTCAGTTTTATAGGTTTTGAACTTATATTATTTTTTTCAGCATTTGTAGATGACCAAAAAAAGTCTATTAAGTATAATGTTATATCTATAATCATTGTTACTTTAATTTATATATTAGTTTTTTTTGTTACTATTTTAAGATTTGGGGCTCAAGAGGTTGCTCATCAAATTTGGCCTACATTATCTCTTATGAAGATAATAGATTTTCCTGGAGCTTTTGTTGAAAATGTAGAAGGTATAGTAATGGCACTATGGGTTTTGGCTGTATTTACAAGCTTAGCTCCAGTATTATACGCTACTTCTTTAATACTAAAAAGATTATTTAAGCTACAAGAGCATAGTTATTTTGTTTTACCTTTTATTCCAATTATATACTTTATAGCTTTGATACCAGATAATTTAGCTGGATTATACAAGTTTATGGACATTTTCACTTTTTATGTTGGAAGTTTTGCAGCGATATTAGTACCCTTTGTTCTTTTTATATTAGCTTTATTTAAAAAAGGCAGGAATAGGAGGTCTAGAAGTCGTGGTTAAAAATTATAAAATACTTTTATTTCTTTTAATGATTTTAGTATTATCAGGTTGTTGGGATAAAGTAGAAATTGATGATAGAGCATTTGTTTCTACAGTAGGTATAGATTTGTATAAGGGTGAAAGAGAAAAGGACACTGAGGGAAAAGGTCAAATTGAAAAACCTAAAGATAGTTCAAGAAATAGATATACTATAACCTATGTATTTCCAAACTTGGATTCTATAGGTAAGAATGCTGTTAGTGATAAACGTAGATTTGTTTTTAGCAGTGTAGGTTCAAATCCTTATCAAACAACTAGGCAGCTGTCAACACAACTAGATAAAGTTATGTTCTTTAAGCATATGAAGACACTCATAATAGGAGAGTGTGTATCTAGGAATGCGGATTATTTTAAAGAAATAATTGATTCAGTGGAAAGAAACTTTGAGATAAGTAGAAAGACAAATGTAATGATTGCAGAAGGACAAGCAAAAGAGGTTATAAAAATAGAGCCTGAGACTAAACCAGACACAGGAGCATTATTATCTCAAATATCAGAAAACCAAAATACAGCTAGATTCAATCCTCAAACCCTTGGGGATATGCTTATTAGCTTACATTTTGATGGAAGTACTGTTGTTCCTAGAGTAATACCTGGAAAGGATAACATAAAGGTAGCAGGCTCTGCTGTTATAAAAGATTATAGATTAGTAGGGTGGTTAGGAGAACTAGAGAATAGAGCAATAATGTTTGTAAAGGACCAAGTAAAGGGTTCTATAGCAGATGTAGAGTACAAAGGTATAGTAGTACCTTATATAATAACAGATAGTTCAACAAAAAAAACTATAGAGCTTAAGGAGGGGAATATAACAGCAGATATATTTATAGGGATGGAAGGATTTGTAGAGCAATATGCACTTGATGCTGAAGTAGACCTTCTAGATGAGAAAACAATCAGCGCTATAGAGAAGCTGGTAGAAGATGAAATTCAAAAGGAAATAGAGGGTACTGTTAAAAAACTGCAAAAAGAATTCAAAGCTGATGTTATAGGTATAGATATGTATATAAGCAAGTTCAAGCCTAATTTATGGGAAGAGATTAAGAATGATTGGGATGAGATTTTTCCTGAAATGAATATAAAAGTAACAGTTGATGCAAAATTAAGAAGAGTTGGAATGACTAAGTAGATTTAATGTTTAAAAAATACCTGTTATGTTAATACTTATATGTGAGGGAAAGAAATAAAATTCAAGTACCTAGCATCTGAAAGCAGCAAAGCTACTTTCATTACATACAAGGAGGAATTACTATGTTAAAAAAATATAGGTTAACCATAGTCCTATTAATTTTGATTATAGTAGTGTCATTTATTTCTTTAAAAGATGTATATAAAAATAGAGACAGTTATAAACAAAATCTTATAAGATTTCATGTCATAGCCAATAGTGATTCTCCTGAAGACCAAAATTTAAAGAGAAAAGTTAGAGATAAGGTAATAAAAGAGATGAATCAAAGATTTGAAGATGTAAAATCTATAAATGAGTCTAGAAGCATAATAAAGGAAAGTCTAGATGACATAAAGTATTTAGCAAGTGAAGAAGTTAAAAATAACGGTAAGGATTACAATGTAGATGTTCACTTTGGTACTTCTAATTTTCCAACGAAAACCTATGGAAACTTTACACTACCGGCTGGAGAGTATGAAGCAGTTCGTGTGGTTATAGGAGAAGGTAAAGGTCAAAACTGGTGGTGTGTAATGTTTCCTCCATTATGTTTTGTAGATATTACCCATGGGCTTACAAATGAGAAGACAAAAAATGAACTTAAGCAGGTATTGTCAGAAGAAGAATATAATATGATAATTAATGCAAAAAATGAAGAAGAAGTTCCATTAAAATTAAAATTTAAAGTTGTAGAGTTATTAGAAAAGGGTAAAATGAGGTTTGCGAAATTATTTATTGGGCAGAGATAAAGAAATTTAATATTGAAAATTTAAAATGTAAAATTATAAAACAAGAAAAAGCAGCGAAATTTTTCGCTGCTTTTTCTTGTATAATTGATACATTACTTACAAAAAATATAACCATCATAGTCAGATAAAATATTAGATAGTCAATAAAGTAGAGGAGGAGAATTAATTGAAAAAGGTTGTTCTGTTTATAAGTATATTAGCTTTAATTTCACTTTCAATATACACCTTCTACATAGACAATTCATTAGAGAATATTGCTGAAAATAAAAATTTAGAAGCTTATGCTGAAAAGTTAACTGCACCTAGATTATTGTATTGGGGTACAAGGGGTGATGATGTAAGAGAAGTCCAGCGAAGATTGAGAAATTGGGGGTACTATGACGGAGCAGTAGATGGAATATATGGTCCTAGAACATATAGTGCTGTAAGGGAATTTCAAAGAAAAAATGGATTAGCAGTAGATGGAGTAGTGGGACCACAAACTGCTGCAGCATTAGGTATATACTTAGGACCTACTCAAGGAACTACAAGTAGAGGTGTAAGTAGAAATGACAACGTGTACTTACTAGCAAGAGCAGTCCACGGAGAAGCAAGGGGTGAACCTTATATAGGAAAAGTTGCAGTAGCTGCAGTAATACTTAATAGGGTTGAACATCCAAAGTTTCCTAATACTATAGCCAGCGTCATATATCAACCAGGTGCTTTTACAGCAGTTAGTGATGGACAGATAAATTTGGCACCAGACGATGAGTCATTGAAAGCTGCAAGAGATGCATTAAATGGTTGGGACCCTTCCTATGGAAGTTTATATTATTGGAATCCAGCTACATCTACAAGTAGATGGATTTGGTCAAGAAATGTAATAATAAAAATTGGTAAGCATTGGTTCGGTATTTAATAGGAGGTGAGCAATATGAAAGATGATAAAAGATGGATATTACCTACAGTATTAGCTGTTGCATTGGTAGTAGTAGGGGTTTTAGGAATTACTCAATATGAGCAAAAAAATGACTACAAAGTTATGTTAAATAATCAATATCAGAGAATGTTTTATGACATGAAGGACCATGTGGAAACTGTTCAGACGTCACTTTCAAAGGCTTTACTATCGGATTCTAAAGAGCAAAATATATTATATCTTTCTCAAATATGGCAGCAGGCATTGTATGCTCAGGAAAAACTTTCACAGCTACCAGTTAAGCACAATAATTTAAGTAAAACACAGAAATTTTTAAATCAAGTAGGAGATTATTGTTATGCTATGATTCAAAATGAATTAGAAGATAAACCTATGACAAGTGAACAAAGAGAAGTGTTAGCAGAGCTTCAAAATTATACAGGGCTATTATCAAAGGAACTAGCCGATATTCATAATAAAGTTATGAAGGGAAATCTCAACTTAAATCTCGTAAGAAGACGAGAGGATAAAAAGCTAGAGAAAGCAAATAACGATATGTTAAACACAAACCTTACAAATTTTGAAGAGGGAATGTCTGAGTATCCAGAACTAATATATGATGGTCCATTTTCAGATCAAGTACTAAACATAAAACCAAAGGGACTAGGTGATAAAGAAGTAAACAAAAATGAAGCAATGGAAATAGCTGGGAAGTTTATAGGAGATAAAAAGGCTAGAAAATTTACAACCTTTCAAGAAGGCGATGATGTAAACAAAGCAGCAAATATTCCTTCTTATACTTTTAGTGTAGCCATGGAAAATGAAGAAAAGGAGCCCGGTTTATATATAAGTGTAAGTAAAGTAGGTGGAAAAGTTATCTGGATGGCTAATCCAAGGAATGTCAAAGATATTAAATTATCAGTAGACCAAGGACTGAAGTATGCAGAGAGGTTCTTAAAAGAAAAGGGCTATGAAAATATGGAAGTAAATTATTCTGTGAAATATGATGGTGTAGCTTTATATAATTTTGCATATAAACAAGGGGATGTAACAATTTATCCTGACTTGATAAAAGTAAAAGTGGCACTAGATAATGGAGAAATAGTTGGATTTGATGCATCAGGATATCTTGTGAGCCATTATGATAGAGATATACCAGAGCCTAAGCTTACACAAGAAGAGGCCAGGGATAATGTAAGATTTAATTTCGATATAGAAAATGTAAGATTAACTATTATACCTAAGAGTGGGAAAAGAGAAGTATTATGTTATGAGTTTAAAGGAAAATATAATGGATCAGATTTTATAGTTTATATCAACGCATTGACAGGTGCAGAAGAAGAGATTTTAAAGGTAATTAAAGATGAGAACGGGACATTAATGATATAGTGAAAAAGTGGCTTAGCCACTTTTTTTATTTGCTTTTTTAACTTAATTACATATAATATAGGTATGGGAGTAAAGTGATAATGGAAATTGGAGGTATTTTGATGGATAATAGACCTATTGGAGTATTTGATTCTGGAATAGGTGGTCTTACTGTTTTAAAGGAAATAATGGAGCAGTTACCTGGAGAAGATATAATATATTTTGGAGATACAGCAAGAATACCTTATGGTACAAGGTCTAGAGAAACAGTAATAAAGTATTCATTTCAATGTATTAAATTTTTATTAAGTAAAGATATTAAAGCTATTGTTGTAGCTTGTAACACAGCTAGTGCTATAGCATTACAAGAAGCTACGAAGGCTTTTGATATACCTATTATAGGAGTGATTGAACCCGGTGCTAATGCATCTGTATTGGCTACTAGAAATAATAAGATAGGTGTAATAGGAACTTCTGGAACTATTAACAGTGAAGCCTATCAAACAAAGATAAGACAGCTAAATAAATCTAGTGAAGTAATAGGCATACCATGTCCTTTATTTGTTCAGATAGTAGAAGAGGGCTGGGCAGATACTGATGTAGCAAAATTAGCTGCAGAAAAATATTTGATGGAGTTAAAGGAACACAATGTAGATACATTGGTGTTGGGATGTACACATTATCCTATACTTAGATATACATTAAGTAAAGTTATGGGCGAAGATGTAACATTAGTTAATCCAGCCTTTGAAACAGCTAAGGCTGTTAAGGACATATTAAAAGAAAAGGATTTATTAAGGAATGATGTAAATAGAAAGCCTAGTTATCAATTTTACGTAAGTGATGACCCTGAGAAGTTTAGAAGAATTGGTGGAAACATCTTAAGAAAAGAAATAAGAAACATAGAAAAAGTTGACATAGAAAATCTTTAATTGGAAAGGTGATGTGCTTGAAGGAAGTTAAATTAAAAATAGTAGGTAAACAAATTAATGAAGATGGAGAGGAAAATGTTATAGAGCTTGTAACAGAAGGTAAGTTTTATAAAAAGAATGATTCTATTTATTTAGTATATGATGAATCAGAAATATCAGGAATGGATGGTTCCACAACTACATTAAAAATACAAGATGATAAAGTGATGATGAAGAGGTTTGGTAGTAACAATTCAAAATTGATATTTGAAAAAGGGAAAAAGCATAAAACAGGATATCAAACTCCTTATGGAATACTTGATTTAGAGGTTATAACTAATAAATTAAATGTAGATATAGTAGATGGAGGAAAAGGCTCTTTAAGCTTATCATATAGATTAAACATATCTAACACTATGGAAACAAAAAATGAATTAGATATAGATATAAACTAGTTAGTAGTTAGTGGTTAGTAGTTAGTGGTTTACAAAATTAAAGACATGTTTGGAGTTTTGTTTTTCTTTGTGTTATAAAATAATAGTTTTTAAGCTAACAGCTAATAGACATAAGATAACAGCCAAAATGCGACTTTAGTCGCATTTTATAAACTAAATAAAGTGAGGGAGAAAAATTGAAAATCGATTTATCAAGAGTCAAAGAAGTTATATTATCAATAATTGCAGGAATGATTGTAGGAATTATATTTAAAGTACTTGATTTTCCTTTACCAGCACCACCTAGTATACCTGCTTTTATGGGTATATTCGGAGTTTGGCTTGGTGCTAGTGTTATGAAAAAGCTTCAAAAAAACAAAGGATAAGGAAGTGGAAATGATGGATATAATTTTAATTTTAAAGGCGACATTTGCAGGAGTAGTATTAGGTGCTTTATTTGAGAAGATAAGACTTCCATTACCAGCTCCTCCAGTTTTTGCAGGAGTTATGGGAGTTTTAGGAGTTTTATTAGGTGGAAAATTGGTTGAATTGTTCATGTAACTAGGCGCTCATTATGAGTGCCTAGAATTTGGCACTAACTGCTGAAAATTAGGCAGAAGGGGGATAAAATTGGTAAAGGATTTATTTTTAAAGGAAAACATTCTGAATATTCTTGACTATTTAGACGAAGGGATACAGATTATAGATAATAGAGGGAAAATTATTTATTATAATAAAGCTGCCCAAAAGCTAGATGATATCGACAGAGAAAAAGCCATAGGACGACATATACTTGAAATTTATCCTTCATTGTCATATGAAACCAGTACATTATTAAGAGTTATACAAACTGGAGAGCCGATATTTAACCAAGAGCAAATATTTATAAACTATAAAGGAGATAAAATTGCTACTGTAAATTCAACTCTACCTATAAAGGCTAAAGGGAAGGTAGTAGGAGCACTTGAGATTTCAAAGGATATAACTCAAGTAAAGGAATTATCAGAGAGAATTGTAGATTTACAGAAAAAACTTTTTAAAAATAATAAGAATAAAACTCCAGTAAAAAACAGAAATGCTAAATATACCTTTGTTGATATTATAGGTGAAGGTGAGCAAATGTTAAGACTCAAATCTTTAGCCTTGAAAGCAGCAGAAACCTGTTCACCGGTGTTCATTTACGGTGAAACAGGGACGGGGAAAGAGTTATTTGTACAGTCTATTCATAATGCTAGCAGTAGAAGAAATAAGCCCTTTATAGCTCAAAACTGTGCTGCTCTTCCTAGTAATCTTCTCGAGGCTATTCTTTTTGGTACAGTAAAGGGTAGTTTCACAGGAGCAGAAAACAGAACGGGGTTATTTGAATTAGCTAATGGAGGAACTCTTTTCTTAGATGAAATTAATTCAATGCCTTTAGAGTTACAGGCTAAGCTATTGAGAGTACTTCAAGATGGTAGAATACGAAGAGTAGGTTCAACAAGAACGGTAGATGTTGATGTAAGAATAATAGCGGCAGCAAATGTTCATCCTCAGGAGGCTTTAAGGACAAAACAAATTAGAAAGGATCTTTTTTATAGACTTAATGTTGTGAGTTTACAGATACCTACCCTTAAAGAAAGAAAAGTAGACATTCCAATACTTACTGAGCATTTTATTGACAAATATAATGAAGTATTAGGTAAATCAGTAAAAGGTGTATCTAATAAAGTTATTGATGTGTTTTATAATTATACTTGGCCTGGTAACGTCAGAGAATTAGAGCATGTAATAGAAGGGATACTCAATCTATATGACATAGACATTATAGAATTAGAGCATTTACCCTATCAATTTAATGATTTTGTATTAAAACAAAAAAGTCGCCAACCTCTTCGCCCTCTTAAAGAGACATTAGCAGAAGTTGAAAAAAACATTATACTGGATGCGTTAAATGAAACTAACTGGAACATAACTAAAGCTGCAGACCTTATAGATATACCAAGACAGACATTACAGTATAAGATTAAGAAGTACAAACTGAAGAAGTAGTGAGCAACAATTGAAAATTGAAAATGTAAAATTAAAAATAGATTTGGCTACTAGCTATAAGTTATTGACCGTTAGCTAAAAGAGAGCAAAAATACTTAATGCCGAAAAGTTGGCGCTAAATTAATTTGTTATAGTCTTACTATCATTTTTTAGGAGCATAAGCTCCTATTTTTTTGTTTTTCTCTAAGAGCTAAGAGCTGGGAACTAAGAGCTGTCCCCTGCTCCCTAACCCAGACCAACAAATCGACAAAGCAAACTTTGTTATTATTGGCATAGGTATTGCAAATATTAAATATTGAGAAAATTTTTAACATTAATAATATACACATGGTATAAAAGAGGAGGGGTTTGAAGTGAAAAAAGGATGTTCTTATGGAACTCATAGGGTAATTGAACCAAAGGGGACTTTACCACAACCGGCACAGAAAATTGATAATACTATGGAGATTTATGACAATGAGATACTTATTGATGTGCAGACGTTAAATATTGATTCGGCGAGTTTTACACAAATAAAAGAACAGGCTAATGGAGATGTAGAAAAGATAAAAGACATAATGATGGACATAGTTAAAACTAGAGGTAAACATCAAAACCCTGTTACAGGCTCAGGGGGAATGCTTATAGGTACAGTTGAAAAAATAGGACCAGCTCTTGAAGGTAAAACTGATTTAAAGGTTGGAGATAAGATAGCTACATTAGTATCACTATCTTTAACACCGCTAAGAATAGATGAAATCTTAGAAGTAAGAAAAAATATAGACCAAGTAGATATTAAAGGTAAAGCTATATTGTTTGAAAGTGGAATATATGCAGTTATTCCTGATGATATACCAGAAAACTTAGCTCTATCAGTTCTTGATGTAGCTGGAGCACCAGCACAAACAGCAAAATTAGTTAAGCCTGGAGATACTGTAGTTGTAATAGGAGGAGCAGGAAAGTCGGGAATGTTGTGTTTATATGAAGCTAAAAAGAGAGCAGGGGTTACAGGAACGGTCATTTGTTTAGGACATAGTGAAAAGAGTATAGAAAGGGCAAAAAAAGCAGACCTTGCAGACCATTACATAGTGGCAGATGCAACAAATGCAGTTGAAGTTATGGAAAAAGTAAAAGAAGTTACTGAGGGAGATATGGCAGATATAACTATAAATTGTGTAAACGTTCCTAATACTGAGATGGCAAGTATATTAGCAACTAAAGATGATGGTATGGTTTATTTCTTTAGTATGGCAACAAGCTTTACTAAAGCAGCACTAGGAGCAGAAGGGGTAGGAAAAGATATAAATATGATAATCGGAAATGGATATACTAAAGGACATGCAAAGATATCACTTCAAATAATGAGAGAAAATGAAACTTTAAGAAAAATATATGAAGAGCTTTATGCATAATGGCGGACTAGAAGAGGTGATGCGTGAAAGTTGAAGGAAAAAAAGACGTATAAGGATTTGCCGATGGACGCCCTCGTCCATCGGCTAAAGCTACATCTAAATATTGAAAATTTAAAATGATTTAGGTTACTTAATGCACCTATTTTGTTTAATTTTGGAACTTTAAAATATATTTATATGGGGGTAAAATTATATGAGAGATTATAAAGATATTGAGCTTTGGAAGGATGTTACAGAAGAAGAGTGGAACGATTGGAAATGGCAGGTTAGAAATAGAATAACAGACGTAGAAGACTTAAAGAAAGTTATAAACCTTACCGAAAAAGAAGAAAAGGAAATTAAAGAGACTTTGAAGAAATTTAGGATGGGGATAACTCCATATTATGCATCTTTAATGGATAAAGATGACCCAAATTGTCCAGTAAGAATGCAAGCAGTACCAACAATAAAAGAGACATATACAGGGGCTGCAGATATGGTTGACCCATTACATGAGGATACTGATTCTCCTGTACCAGGCTTAACCCATAGATATCCAGATAGAGTGTTACTTCTAATTACAGACCAATGTTCTATGTATTGTAGACATTGTACTAGAAGAAGATTTGCTGGACAACAGGATTCAGCAATGCCAATGGATAGAATAGAAGCAGCAATTGAATATATAAGAAATACTCCACAGGTTAGAGATGTATTATTATCAGGAGGAGACGCGTTATTAGTTTCAGATGAGAGATTAGAATCTATTATTAAAAGATTAAGAGAGATACCTCATGTAGAGGTTATAAGGATAGGCTCTAGAACACCTGTTGTTTTACCTCAAAGGATTACAGATAACTTAGTGAATATGCTAAAGAAATATCATCCTATCTGGTTAAATACACATTTTAATCATCCAAAGGAGATAACACCAGCATCTAAGAAGGCGATAGAAAAATTAGCAGATGCAGGGATACCTCTAGGAAACCAATCTGTATTGCTTAGGGGAATAAATGATTGTGTTCATATAATGAGGGAATTAGTTCATAAATTAGTTCAAATAAGAGTTAGACCTTATTATATATATCAATGTGATTTATCAATGGGAATTGAGCATTTTAGAACACGTGTTGCTAAAGGTATAGAAATAATAGAGGGATTAAGAGGACACACATCAGGGTTTGCAGTACCAACCTTTGTAGTTGATGCTCCAGGAGGTGGAGGTAAGATTCCTGTAATGCCAAACTATGTAGTATCGATGTCATCTAATAAAGTGGTACTTAGAAACTTTGAAGGAGTTATAACAACTTATACAGAGCCAGAAAATACAGCCCATGAGTGTAATTGCCCAGTATGTAGAGGAGAAAGAGAAGATAAACTCACTGGGGTAGCAGGACTTCTTGAAGGTAATGATATTTCCCTTGAGCCAACAAAGTTAGAGAGAAGGAAAAGGGGACAGTGAATGTAATTTTGAATTCTTAAAGGTATTCACTTATTTTTTATTTTAATCTAATAGATGTAAGAGAAAATGTGCGGCGTAAAAAAACGTAAAAGGAGTTGTCGATGGACGCCCACGTCCATTGACTAAATCTACATCTTGAGGGACGTGGGCGTCCCTCAAGAACAAAACTGTTAACTGTAAACTATCAACTGTCCACTGTCAACTGTGACCTATGAACTGTAAACTATCAACTAAAACAAGGGGGCCTGAATATGCTGTTGGATACAATAACAGATAAACACAAAATAATCTCAATAGTAGGGATGGCTAAAAATGCAGGTAAAACTGTAACACTAAATCATATAATTGAAGAAGCTTTATATAAAGATATGGTATTAGGCTTGACTTCTACTGGTAGAGATGGAGAAAGTCAAGACATAGTAACTAATACAGAAAAGCCAATGATATATGTATCAGAAGGTACAATAGTAGCAACAACAGCTGATTTTCTTGACAAAGCAGATGCCAAAGTGGAAGTTTTAAAAATTACCGACTACTCTACACCCTTAGGTTATGTAGTAATAGGTAGAGTTAGGGATAGTGGATATATTCAAATAGCAGGTCCTCAAACCAATAAAGATATAAGAGAGATATGTACGGAAATGTTATACTTAGGAGCACAGCTGGTGGTTATAGATGGAGCACTTGATAGGATGTCATCAGCTGCTCCTACAATTTCAGAAGGGACTATATTGGCAACTGGTGCGGTACTAAGTAGAGATATGAATAAAGTTATTGAAAAGACTTTACACACCATAGAACTTTTTAGACTTCCAGAGATTACTGGGGATAAAGAAAGGTCAATAATTAGGGGGATTTTTGAGCGGAATAAAACGGCTTTAATAGATAAAGACTACAATGTTACTTATTTAGATATTAAAACTGCATTAAATAGCGGGAATGTAATTGGTTCTAATTTAAAAGAAGATACTATATATGTAGTTGTTACGGGGGCTTTAGTTAAAAAGACGATAGAAGATGTTATTAAAAATAGGGGGAAAAATGGGAACATAAAATTTGTGGTTAGGGATGGAACTAAAATTTTTATAGATGCAAAGAGTTGGCAAAGGTTTAAAAGAATGGGGATTAAAGTTGAAGTTCTACATTCCATAGAAACTTTGGCTGTAACATTAAACCCTTATTCACCTCAAGGTTATTATTTTGAACCAAAAAAGTTTCTAGATACTATGAATACATATTTAAAAGATATACCAGTTTTTGATGTGGTGCTTGGTGGTGGAGAAAATGCAATTTCTTATAAATGATTCGGTTAGAGAAAGTATAGATTTTGATTATGTATTGAATAAAGTAGAAGTAATTACTCCCTATGGTAAAGAATATAAAAGAAAATTACAGCCTTTTATGCCTGGGGATGAAGAGAAATTACGAGATGAATTCAATAGATTAGAAAAGATTATTAAGTTTATTAAAGAAAAGCCTACAATTTTCACTCAATTAAAGAATAATTTTTATCACATCAAAGATTTAAGAAATACCATTGCTAGGTGTATTGGGGGATATACACTTACAGTAGTAGAGTTATTTGAAATAAAGCAGTTTGTATTTTTTATAAAGGAAATACATAATAGCTTATTACAGCTTAGATGGGATATACCTGAAGATATAAACGTTATGAGAATTTTAGAGATAGAAAAATTATTAGACCCTGAAGGAAAAGGGATAAAGACATTTTATATTTATGATGATTATTCAGATGAGCTAACAGAGATAAGAAAATCTAAAAGAGATATAGAAAAGGAAATAAAATTAAAGAAAAAAAAGATAAGGGAAGAATTAAAGAAGGAATTAAAAATTAATATAAGACCAGATAATCAAGTTATAGTAAATAAATCCGATAGTGATGTTATTGAGCGGCTAAATAATCATCCTAGTTTTGTGTATTGCTCAGAAAATTATATGAATATTACTTTTCGTGTCAAGCATACTCAAGATATAGATGAACTTGAAAGTAGCTTAGAGGAACTTAAAAAGGAAGAGGAGCAGGAAGAATTAAAAATAAGACAGTATCTTTCAGAAAATATAGCTAAATATGAAAAAGAAATATATAAGAATATAAATGCAATAGCAAAACTAGATTTTACAGTAGCAAAAGCATATATGGCAATGGCAATAGGGGGAGTAAAGCCGATAATTACGGACCATAATACTATAGAAATATCAGAGGGAAGACATCTAAAGGTAGAGGAGCGGCTTAATAAGCAGGGTAAGAAATTTACACCTATTAGTGTTAAGTTAAATAAAGGTGTTACTTGCATTACAGGAGCTAATATGGGGGGCAAGACCGTTTCATTGAAGTTAATAGGTTTATTAGTCACTATGGTACAATACGGATTTTATGTACCTTGTACTAAAATCCAAATGTCATTACGTGACTTTGTGTATATATCTGTAGGAGATAACCAATCATCGGATATGGGGCTAAGTACCTTTGGAGCCGAGATTAATTCAATTCAGAAAGCAATAAAAAATAGTTATAAAAAGGGACTTATACTTATAGATGAATTGGCAAGGGGAACAAATCCTGAAGAGGGTTATGCAATCTCTAAAGGAGTAGTAAATTATTTAAAAGATAAAAGTAGTATAACAGTTATAACTACTCATTATGACAATGTAGCAAATATTGATAAAGTAGTACATTTACAAGTAATAGGTCTTTCAAATGTGGATTATGAAAGGCTAAAGGAAGAGTTATACACAAATAATAAGTTAGGCATAGACGTTATATCTAAATATATGGACTATAGATTAAAAAGGGTAACTACGTCTAAAGAAGTACCTAAAGATGCTATAAATATAGCACGACTTATGGGACTTGATGAAAGAATACTTAAAGATGCAGAAAAGATATTATCACATTAATCAAAAGGGGGTTTTAAAAATGAAAAGTAAGCTAAACTTAAATCCTGAAATTATTGACAGTGCTAGAAATGCTGCAAGAAGAGTAGCAGAAGATGTCCAGGAATTCATAGATAGACACACTACAGTCACTATCGAAAGAACAGTTGCTAGACTATTAGGTATAGACGGAGTAGATGAGATAGATAAACCTTTACCTAATGTTGTAGTTGACAATATAGTAGAGGGTGGAGGATTACCTTTAGGTGCAGCTTATTGGATAGGTAATGCAATGGTACAAACAGGAGATGACCCTCAAACTATAGCAGAAAAAATAAGTAAAGGGGAGCTAGACATAACCAAGCTTCCATTGGCAAGTGAAGATGAGATTAAAGATAAAATATATCCATTGGCAAAAGAAACTGTTGAGAGAATAAGAAAAAATAGAGAGAAAAGAGAAGAGTTAATAGACAGACTAGGAGAGGGAAGTAAACCATATTTATATGTAATAGTTGCTACAGGTAATATTTATGAGGATGTTGTTCAAGCTAAGGCTGCAGCTAAACAAGGTGCTGACATTATAGCTGTTATAAGGTCTACAGCACAAAGTTTATTAGATTATGTTCCATATGGACCTACTACTGAAGGCTTTGGTGGAACTTATGCTACTCAAGAGAATTTTAGAATTATGAGAAAAGCTCTAGATGAAGTTGGAGAAGAGGAAGGTAGATATATAAGATTATGTAACTACTGTTCAGGACTTTGTATGACAGAGATAGCAGCAATGGGAGCATTAGAAAGACTTGATGTAATGTTAAACGATGCTTTATATGGTATCTTATTTAGAGATATAAATATGCAGAGAACCTTAGTAGACCAATATTTTTCAAGAGTAATTAATGGTTTTGCAGGTATTATTATAAATACAGGAGAGGACAATTACTTGACAACAGCTGATGCAGTAGAAGAGGCTCATACAGTATTGGCATCACAGTTTATAAACGAACAATTCGCTTTAAAGGCTGGAATTCCAGAGGAGCAAATGGGATTAGGACATGCGTTTGAAATGAATCCAGAAATAGAGAATGGATTTTTATGGGAGTTAGCTCAAGCTCAGATGGCAAGGGAAATTTTCCCTAAAGCTCCATTAAAATATATGCCTCCTACTAAGTTCATGACGGGTAATATATTTAGAGGACATTTACAGGATGCAATGTTTAATTTAGTAGCTATATGGACAAAACAAGCCATACAATTGTTAGGAATGCCTACGGAAGCAATTCACACTCCTCATTTACAAGATAGAATGCTTTCTATTGAGAACGCAAAATATATTTTCAATAATGCTAGAAATATCGGTGATGAAATAGAATTCAAAGAAGGCGGTATAGTTCAAACTAGAGCACAAAAAGTTCTTAATAAAGCAGAAGAAATGCTTAAAGAAATAGAAAGAGAAGGATTATTTTCAACTATTGAAAAAGGTAAATTCGGTGGAGTTAAGAGACCTAGAAATGGTGGAAAGGGTCTAGAAGGTGTAACTACAAAGGATAGTAAGTATTATAATCCATTTATTGAGTTAATGCTTGGGGGTGACAAATAATGGCTATGGAAAAGGTGGATTTAACAAGGGTTAAACCATATGGGGATACGTTAAACGATGGAATGGTGCAATTAAGTTTTACGTTACCAGTTCCCTATGGAGATGAAGCTAATGAGGCAGCAAGAAGATTAGCTAAGAAGATGGGATTAGAGGACCCAAGCGTAGTGTATTCCAGTGATTTAGGAGTAGGATATACTTATTTTATTGTGTATGGTAAATGTCAACATACAGTTGATTATTCTAAGATAGAAGTTCCTAAGGTAGAAGTTGATGTAATGGAGAAAAAAGAAGTTGAAGCTTATATAAAAGAGAATATCAAACGAGACATAGTTGTGGTTGGAGCATGCACAGGAACTGATGCCCATACTGTTGGTATAGATGCTATAATGAATATGAAGGGATATGATGGCCATTACGGACTTGAGAGATATAAAGGAATAAAAGCATATAACTTAGGAAGTCAGGTTCCAAATGAAGAGCTTGTGGCTAAAGCTGTAGAATTAAATGCCGATGCAATATTAGTATCACAGGTAGTAACTCAAAAAGATGTTCATATTCCTAATCTTACAGAATTAGTAGAGTTATTAGAAGCAGAGGGATTAAGAGATAAAGTGGTATTAGTATGTGGGGGTCCTAGAATATCCCACGAATTAGCTAAAGAGCTTGGATATGATGCAGGATTTAGTACAGGATCATATGCTAATCACGTAGCTTCTTTTATAGTTACGGAAATGGTAAAGAGAAAACTTGTTTAAATACAATGTAAAATTAAAAAGGTATGAAATAAAGAAGGTATAAAATAAAAAACGTGCTAGTTGACGAGAGAGTAGACGATAAAGTGGCTATTCGTCATTCGCTGTTCGCTTTTCGTTAAAAAGTATATAGATTATTTTGTTGGGACGCTCACATCCATTGACTAAATCTACATCTTGAGGGACGTAGGCGTCCCTCAAGAAC
>NZ_ARZA01000038.1 GCF_000387765.1 Caldisalinibacter kiritimatiensis | reverse complement strand
TAGCAAGTTTTTAACTTGCGACTCCGAAGCTTGCCATTTCAATGGCGAGTAGTTCACTGGATTTAAATACTTTGGAAATACTTTTTTACTTAATCTTATTATGGGTATATTCATATTTTTATGGTTCTTGTTATTAATTATTCCAGGATTTATAGCATTACTTAAATATTCTATGGCTTTTTATATTATGAGGGATAACCCAGAAATAGGTCCATTAGAAGCAATAAGTCAAAGTATAGAAATGATGGATGGACATAAGATGAGACTTTTTGTATTAGTATTAAGTTTTATAGGATGGTTTTTACTAGGAATTATAACATTTGGGATAGGCTTAATATGGGTAATCCCATATTATAGAACTACAATAGCGAATTTTTATCAAGATTTAATAGGAAATGAAAACTATAGTGTTGAATAGATAAAAGGTCAGGGAAATCCTGACCTTTAGTGCTATTGTTTCCACTTTAAAAATTTCATTTCTATGATAGCTACACCTTGATACATGATTGCTGCAATTACAGCTAAAATAATTACACTCATCATAACTAAATCTAGCTTAAAAACTTGCCCACCATATACTATTAGGTATCCTATACCTGCCTTTGATACTAGGAATTCACCAACAATTACACCTACCCACGATAGTCCAATGTTAACTTTTAAGGTACTTACCACAGTTGGAATACTAGATGGTAAGCTTACTTTTCGTAAGATTTGGAATTTATCTGCTCCAAAGGTTTTAAGCATCTTTATTTTATCTTGGTCTACATCTTTAAAGGCATTATATACATTCATGATGGTTATTACTATTGAAACTGTAATAGCTGTGACAATGATACCAGAATATCCAGCACCAACCCAAAGTATGATTATAGGGGCTAGAGCAGTTTTTGGTAGACTGTTAAGTACAACTAAATAAGGGTCTAATACTTTGGCTATAAAGTCTGACCACCATAATAATATTGCTATTAGTATACCTAGGATAGTACCACATGCAAAACCAACTATAGTTTCCATTACTGATATTCCAATGTGTTCGAATATGGAGCCGTCATTAACTAATTTTATAAATAGATTCCATATATCGCTAGGATAACTAGTTAAGAAGGTATCTATCCATTCTAATCTAGCAGCTACTTCCCATAATATTGTTGCTGATATTAAGATTAATATTTGAGTAATAAATATCATTCTTTTTCTTTTTTTCATTTTTTTAATGTATTGTTCATGTTCTTTTGAAACCTGTTTATAGATATTATTATTAATATCGTTTTTATACATGAACATCCAGCTCCTTCCAAATTTTATTAAAGTAGTGTCTGAATTCAGGAGCTTCTCTACACTTCATAGGTGTTCTAATTCCAGCTGGACACGTTAGTTTAATAGGTATAATATCTTTTATTGTTGCTGGACGTTTAGATAGAACAGCAACTCTGTCTGCCATAGATATAGCTTCTGCTATGTCGTGTGTCACCATTATTGCAGTTTTTCCTTCTTTTTTTAG
>NZ_ARZA01000037.1 GCF_000387765.1 Caldisalinibacter kiritimatiensis | reverse complement strand
TCTATTTGTTTTTAGCGACGACTCTTAAAACTATATCAAAACAACTTATGTTTGTCAAGTACTTTTTTATTTTTTATGTCGGCGTCGTTTTTTGCCGACGCATAATAATATAGCATCATTATTTAATTGTGTCAAGAACTTTTTTATATTTTTTCTTAGTCAGTTTTATTTAGATATTATATCCTTCCATATTATTGTTTATACATCCAATACAAATGTGTCAAAGAGTGTATTTATTAAATATATCAGTATTTTGAAGTCTATGAAAGTTATTCCCTACTAACTGATTATTATTTAAGTAAATTGCATATTTCTTGATTGTTGATTTTACTAAATTTTCTTGGACACAAAAAGGGGTTTCACCCCAAAATGTCGAATTAATTAAGTGCAAACAAAATAACCCGAAGGAGTGAAACCACTTAATGTATATTCGACAAATGAGCTTAATTTCCTTTGAAGAAATTATGGAATTTCAACAAGAAACTAAATTAGAAATGATTTTATCTCAAATTGACGTTTCTAAGATAGCTAATAAACTTAGAAAATCTAGTAATTCAAAAGGCCCGAAGGGCTATGAGCCAACAACAATGATATATGCTCTAATTGCTATGCAAGTTGAAAAAATACAAACTATTAAAGATTTAGTTCTTAATCTAAAACAAAATCCAATCCTTAGATATTATTGTGGTTTTGAAGTGCTTGGAAAAGTACCTTCTGAATCTACATTTAGTAGATTTTTAGATAAATTATGTGAAACAGATGAACTTGAAAAAATTTTCCACGAGTTAGTACTTCACGCTAAAGAACTAAATATTATTCATGGTGAACATGTATCTATTGACTCAATAAAATTAGATTCTTATGAGGCTGCTAAGCCTA
>NZ_ARZA01000036.1 GCF_000387765.1 Caldisalinibacter kiritimatiensis | reverse complement strand
TACACTGAAATGAATTATATTTTATATGGATTTTGTTTATAGAGTTGCCAAAGTTGTAAGATTATATTCATAAAATCTTATAATTTTGGCAATAATTATTATAATGGATAAGTATATCATTTGTTACGATTTAAATAACTTTAAAGGTGACAAAATAACTAGTTATGGCTTATATTTAAATTATTTATGCTTTTTTATAGAATATATTGACTTATCCTATCTTCAAAGAAAATCATTAATTGATTAAGGACTAAATCCCAATTTTTATAGCACATAGTCCATTTTTTCATTATATTTTGAGCTGATAGGTAAAGCATCTTTTCAAGAGCTTGGTCTGAAGGGAATACAGATTTTGCTTTTGTAACCTTTCTAAACTGACAATGTAAACTTTCAATGATATTTGTTGTATACATAATTTTTCTAACTTCTTGAGGGAATTTGAAAAATGGTGAAATTACATCCCAGTTTACTTCCCAGCTCTTGATAGCAAAGGGAAACTTTTCATTCCACTTTTCTTTAACTTCAAGTAGGTTTTCATAGGCTTGCTCTTCATTAACAGCTGTATATACTGCTTTAAAGTCTTTTGCAAACTCTTTTCTATGTTTGTAGGGTACATACTTAAAGGAATTTCTAAGTTGATGAATAATACACCTTTGGACCTCAGCTTTAGGATAGGCGGCATTAATAGCTTCTTTTAGTCCGGTTAAACCATCTACACTAAATATTAATACATCTTTTAAACCTCTATTTTTTAACTCGTTTAGCACTCCTAACCAGAACTTTGAAGACTCGCTTTCACCAATCCAAATACCTAAAATATCTTTAAAGCCATCTAAATTAATACCTAATACAACATAAGCAGCTTTACTTTTGATTTGACCATCTTCCCTTACTTTGTAGTGTATTGCATCCATGAATACAAAAGGATATACAGGATTAAGGGGTCTATTTTGCCATTCCTTAATACTTGGCAATATCTTATCGGTTATCTTACTTACCATCTCAGCAGATACTTCTATTCCGTATATGTCTTTTAATTGATCATGTATATCCCTTGTTGA
>NZ_ARZA01000035.1 GCF_000387765.1 Caldisalinibacter kiritimatiensis | reverse complement strand
AGGCATTACAAATTAAGGGAAAGTAAAGTTTTTACTGGAAATTAGATGCGAAATCTCTGTCTTCTTGCCACGTTATTTGACAAAACACTATTGTGTAATTAAAATATTACTATATATTTCTAATATGTACATTTTATAGTGTATTTGTTCTTTATAAACATAGCTTTAGTCGGTCCAGCTTTAGTAATATCACTAATAACACAAGGATTAATGTTTTTATAGCATTAATCATAAACATATTCTTATGGAAAAAGTCATTACAAGTATCATATAAAGGCTAGGAATTTAAATATCCTAGCCTTTAATTTGTCCGGAATAAAGATTTTAAACATATTTATTTACTTTAAATACTATATCTAAATCTCCCCTTTTTTCCTTTAAATATATGGCTGGGGAAGATTTATAATTGACCCTGATGGAAATATACAAGGCTACGAAGTGTTAACTCCACTAGTAGGTAGAAATGTTAGCGAAACCATAAGACAAATAAAAGCTTTCCAACATGTAAGAAATACTAATGGAACAGAAGCTACACCATCTGGATGGAAACCTGGCAAAAAAACTCTAAAACCAAATCCAGATTTAGTAGGTAATGTGTGGAAAGAATGGAAGGTTAGCGAAGCATTTGAAGATTAAATCTGTTTAAAATAATAAGGCTATTCGTCTGTCTCAAAAGATAGATGAATAGCTTTATTTCTTTATATGGTCTTTAATGCAATTCAATATATCTGTTTCTTTCATAAAACCTTTTGCGGTTTTACATATACACAATAGATGATTCTGTTTTAAATATAGACAAAATCATTTAACTGCTATATAATAACACTGAAATCAATTGAAAGGGTATTTCTGGAGGTTTGCGAAATGGAAAAAGAAATGGAAAAATATTTTTTTGAAGCATTTAATGGTTTAGATAGACTTGCCCCTGGTAGTCAAGCTTCTACACTAAAGGCAATTTCAATGTTTAACGGTTCAAAAGAACATATTAAAATCTTAGATATTGGTTGTGGAAACGGTATTCATACAATGTTATTGGCACAAGAATTTCCCAATGCTACGATTATTGCTATAGATAATCATATGCCTTTTATCGAGAATTTGAATAGTACTGCTGAAAAATTTGGATTATCTAATAGAGTAATTGGAAAGTGTATCTCAATGTTTGAAATGCCATTTGAAGAAAATTCATTTGATTTAATTTGGTCAGAGGGTGCTATTTATATAGCAGGATTTGAAAATGGTCTTCGTGATTGGAAAAAGTTCCTGAAAAATGATGGATATCTTATTTGCAGTGAAATCAGTTGGATTACTAATACTCCATCAGAGAAAATCTCTGCTTATTGGAATGAAGAATATCCACAAATTGATACTATTGAAAATAAAATTAAACAAATCGAGAGTGCAGGATATAGTTACCAATCTCACTTTGTCATGCCTGTTACTGATTAGACTCAAAACTATTACAACCCACTACAGGATAATCTTAACAGGATGCTAAAAAAATATAAAGATAATGAAATAGCAAAACAAGTTATTGATATGCTGCAGACAGAAATCAATATGTATCACAAATATTGTAATGAATATACCTATGTATTTTATAGTATGTCTAAGTAAATTAACTTTCTGCAACAAATCATCTAAATTAATTTAAGATCTAAACCACACTTTTATAAGTGTGGTTTTTCTATTTCGCTATTCGTGGCAATTGAACCTCTTATCTATATATGCTACTATACATTGTAAATACTATAGCTTCATCTTTAAATTAATATGACAAACGAAACATCCCTATGTCATATCCGTTTAAAACATTAATAAACAAGTTTCTTGTTTTTTATAAGCAATAGTTGTTAACTGTCCCTATTACGTCTACACTTGTTGCTATAACAAGTGTTAATAAAAAACCGCCGTTACTTATGGTACGGTTCACCGTATAGCTGTAACTGCGGTTTTTTAGCGGGTTTAAGAAATGGTTCTATTAAAGAAACTTAACTATCTTTGGGACAATCTTCCTGTCCCCATGTCCCTTATAGCTTTGTATGATGCAAATAAAGCTTGTAGAAAAGCGTGTTGCAATTTCAAAAAATATCGAGCCAAGAGTCCAAATTTAGAATTTCCACCTGAAGCATACTGTTCATAGTGAAATTATCAAATGTCTCCCAACGCCATCAATACTCCGATGACTATAATAATTCCACCACTTATCTGGTGGAACAGATATACTCTCTCACCCCATAGTATCTTCGAACGAGCAACTAAAAGACGATAAATAATAAAGTTACTCTTTAGACTTCCACAGATTATTAAGATTAATCCTGCTACAATCATTAATCCGCCCCACAGTAAGTTCATGTTCCCTCCTCCTTTCTTAATCTCCATTGTCATAATTAAGATGATTTTCATCAACCTTTCTTATATGTACCATTAAGTCTTCGTTTATAACTTTAAATTTTATATTCCATATGAAAAAAAGCATCTATATTAATTGTTATAGACGCTTATTTGTATAATGAATATTATTTTTCGATGAAAATACTAATTATCTTATTTATAACTTCATTTATTTTTTCTTCCTTAAGATGAGCTATTTTATATAGTATTATATTTTCATCAGCAGTGAATATTTTATTAGGTCTTATATTACTTTCTTTTTTTAGTTCTCCTTGGGTGAAATCACTATCTAATAATTTTATAGAATATTTATCATAAACGTTTCTGCTTGTTATTTGTGATAATATTAAATCATCTCCAGTTACATTTGCTAATACTAGTGCTGGTCTCTTTTTAGATTGGGATAAATCTGAAAAAGGAAAAGGAACAACTACAATATCCCCTTTTATAAATCTTCCCATGCCTCATCCTCCTCAGGTCTTAACCAATCTTTAGCTAGACTTTTTTCACTTGCCAATGTAATGTCATCAACTTTAAAATTTTTATATTTAGATCTTTTGTATATAATAAAATCAATGTAATCTGCAACTTCCTGCAAAAGATGTGGTGGTAATTTCTCTATCTTTTTAACTATTGTTTCTCTATTTATCATAAAATCACCTTCTTTTTTGCTATATACTTAGTTTTATTATATCACATAGATAAACGTTTTAAATATATGAAAATACTTAGTTACTGTCAAGTAATAGTTGGCAATTTTTCTTTTTCAAAATTAATCATCCAATAATT
>NZ_ARZA01000034.1 GCF_000387765.1 Caldisalinibacter kiritimatiensis | reverse complement strand
TATAAATGCTAAAATAGAAATGTACAAAAATGCAAAAATAACTATGTACAAAACCCAATAAAAATACACAATTTTATTGGGTGATAAAATGAAATATAAATTAGTAACAGATGTTGAAATTAATTCAGTAGAAGATTTAAAGAAACTTAGAACAATTGTGGAGGCAAATAACTTGGACAAACTAAAATTCAGTGAGATAGCAAGAAATTTAGGGATCGATAGAAGGACTGCCAAGAAATATTATCTAGGAGATGATAAAAAGGAAAGAAAAAAGAAAAAGTCTGTAATAGATGAATACTACAAGCTCAGTTTGATTGGAAAGAAAAAATCAATTTTACATTTAAAAATGGAGAAAAGATTATCATTAACGTAGGAAGTTTGATTTTATCTGCATCAAGATTTAAAGTATGGACAATTTATCCATCAGTGAGTTTAGATTGTGTTTTAGATTTTTTAGCAAATTCATTTGAAATTATAGGAGGTGTTCCAAAGGAAATATTAATAGATAATGCAACAACAATGATGCTTAAAGCTAGAACTGAGAGTAATAAAGGAACTGTAAATCCTAAGTTTCAGCAGTTCGCTGATGATTATGGATTTAAAGTAGTTCCATGTATTGTAGGAAGGATATGCCAAGGTACAGGAGTACCACCTATTCTTGTATATAAAAAAGAGAAAGAACATCTTTCCCCTCTACCACAAGAAAAAATTTGTTCTTTCTACAAGATTTCTACCATAAAAGCGACAGTTAATCTAAATGCATTATTTCATTATAGGATAAAGTATTTTTCAAAGTATAAGCTACTTATTATTGATGAAATAGGTTATTTACCTATAGGAGAACAAGAAGCTAAAATGTTTTTTCAACTAATAGATCGTAGATATGAGAAAAAAAGCACCATTATAACTAGTAATATTAATTTATCTGATTGGTCAGACATCTTTGTAGATAATATGTTAGCAAGTGCCATTCTTGATAGACTGGTTCACCATTCTAGTACTGTAAATATCCTTGGCAGTTCTTACAGGACTGCTGAGGCCTTATCCAAGGTCGGCCAAAAAGATAATTAATTGTACATGAAAATATTTGCACTTTTGTACAAAAAA
>NZ_ARZA01000033.1 GCF_000387765.1 Caldisalinibacter kiritimatiensis | reverse complement strand
CCATTTAAATAAATAAAATGCAGTATTTATGCGAGTTGTAGAGTTCTGCAACGAGCTATCAAGAGAATAGTAAAGGGGGGTAAATATTGTTTTTAAAGAGAAAAACAATATTGTTAATTACTTTAGTATTTTTATTAGTGATTGTAGGGTATATAAACCATCAATTCACTAAATATTCCTTATTAGAAAGTTCTAATGAATATCAGGAATATGAAAAAGAGAAAATGTCAGATATTCAAGATACTAATAAAGAAGTTACTCAATCTAATGTTGATGATATTAAGGAAAGTAATACTGATGTAGCTGATAATAACTCGGCAGTAAAAGTTATGACTGATGAAACAAATGAAAATATCGAAGAAACAATGAGTAAATCAGTTGAAGTTGAAAATAGTAACTATTTTATTGAATATCGCATATCTAGAGATAAATTAAGAGCAGATTTAATTGAAAGATTAGAGGAAATAATAAACAACAAAGCTACAGATCAGAGTATAAGAAACGAAGCACAAAAACAAATTATTACGATTGGGAAAATAGCAGAAAAAGAACTGTTTATTGAAGGATTAATAAAAGCTAAAGGCTTTGAAAATGTTGTTGTGTTTTTAGATGAAAACAGTGCTAGAGTTGTAGTTTCAAGAGATGAGTTAACAGAACAAGATGTAATGAAAATATTAGAAATAGTAATGAGTGAAACTGAGTTAGATGCAACGCAAATAAAAATAATGAAAAAGTTTTAGTACTATTTGTAAAAAGAGCAGTGCTCTGATATAATATTCATATAAAAATGTTAAATATGATGACCTTGGGGGTGAAGATATGGCAGAGAATGTAAACATTGATGAAATACAATATGGACAGATTAAAATTGCGGATGAAGTAGTTGGTATAATTTCAGGATTAGCAGCTACTGAAGTTAAAGGTGTAGCTGGGATGAGTGGTGGTATAGCTGGCGGTATTGCTGAAATGTTAGGAAGAAAAAACTTATCAAAAGGAGTTAAAGTAGAAGTAGGAGAAAAAGAAGCGGCTATAGACCTATACATAGTTGTTGAGTATGGAGCTAAAATACCAGAAGTATCATGGGAAATTCAAGAAAGAGTAAAGAATGCAGTGGAAACAATGACAGGCTTAAATGTTGTTGAAGTAAACATTCATATACAAGGTGTTAATATAGAAAAAGAAGAAGATGAGCAACCTGAAGAGCCACACCATAGAGTTAGATAATTAAAAAGAACCCTCTGATTTATCAGAGGGTTAATTTAAATATTTAGAAAGGGTGTTAAGGATGAAAATACTAGATAGAATTATACTCACGATTTATACATTATGCTTAGCTATAGTTTCCATGTTTATCATGATATTCCCAATAAAAAATATAAAATTATTGCAAGTTGATGCAGTTACTCCATATTTATCTGCTGCAAAGGGAAATTATTGGTATTCTATAATTGGACTTGCATTTTTATTAGTTAGTATAAAATTTCTAATATCAGGAATTACGAGAACTAATAGAAATAATTATATAATGAGATATACTAAACTAGGACAATTAAAGATATCAAGTCAGACTATTGTTGGATTAACTGAAAATGTGGTTTCAACAACAGAAGGCATTAGTGACGTAAAAGTAGATGTAAAATTTGAAGAAGATAGTATATTATTAATAATAAAAGGTTTAGTATACCCGGACGTTAATATTCCAGAAGTTACTACAGGATTACAAAATAAAGTAAAAGAACACGTCGAAAAATGTACAGGTGTAGAGGTTAAAGAAGTAAAAGTTGAAGTGAATAATATTACAGCTCCAGTGAAAGTGACAAGATAAGTTATTTGAAGAGGTGATTAGCTTGCTCAAGGAAAGATTATTAGACATATTTGAAAAACATCAAGGTAAAATTTTAGGTAGTCTATTTGGATTGATTGTAGCTATAGTCTTTCTAACTGTAGGATTTTTTAAAACAATTTTTATTTTGATTTTAGTAGCGATAGGTTATTATTTTGGCAAAAAAATTGATAATCGCGAAAATATAGGAGAATTGTTAGATAGGATATTACCACCTGGAAAATTAAAATAGTACATATAAAAACTAAGACTTAGATAAAATAAACATAGAATGAATACTTCTTGATAATGTATCGATTTATTGCTATATTAAATAGGGTAGTTTCATTAAACAATATAGAAACAATTTTATACAAATTATTAAAATTAAGATAAAATTAAATAGGAGGTTACAGATGGGCAGAAAAATAGCAAGAGAAGAGGCTATGAAGTTATTATTTCAAATGGAGATAAACAATAATTTTTCGAATAGCATTGTTGAAGAGTATTTAGAAGAAAAGAAACCAAAAAATAGAGAAAGTGAATATATTAGTGATATAATATCAAAAGCAATACAGAATAAAGAATATATAGATAGTGTAATCGAAAAACATTCTAAGTCTTGGAAGCTAAATAGAATAGCTAAAGTAGACCTATCTGTATTAAGAATAGCGATTTGTGAGATTAATTATAGAAGCGATATACCTTTAGAAGTTTCAATAAATGAAGCATTAGAAATAAGTAAAACTTATAGTAATTTAGAATCAGCTAAATTTATAAACGGCGTACTAGGTAGTTATGTTAAAAGATTGGATGAAAAAGATGAGTAACTATTATTTAGGTATTGATACTAGTGCATATACTACTTCTATAGCCGTTATAAAAGAGTCTAATAGAATAATTGCTGATTATAGAATGATATTAAAAGTTAAAAAAGGCAAAAGAGGATTAAGACAGCAGGAAGCTGTCTTTCAACATATTAATAATATTAGAACCTTAATAGAAAAATTATCAAACGAAATAGATTTAAATAAAATCAATGTTGTCTCAGCTAGTATTAAACCTCGAAATTTAAATGAATCATACATGCCTGTTTTCAAAGTTTCAGAAAACCAAGGTTTTATTTTATCAAAGACTTTAAATGCATCTTATAAACAATTTAGTCATCAAGATGGACATATTGCAGCTGGACTTATAGGAAGTGATTTACAGATAAAAAAAGAATTCTTAGCACTACATATTTCGGGAGGGACTACTGAATTACTAAGAGTAAGAGATGAACTAGAAAACTTTAATATAGATATAATAGGAGGAACTAAAGATGTTAGTGCAGGACAGCTAGTTGACAGAATAGGTGTAAGATTAGGTCTGAAATTTCCATGTGGAAGAGAATTAGATGCAGCTTCTCAAAAAAAGGGCGCAAATAAAAAAATAAGCTATCCTGTAAGTGTTAAAGATACATATCTAAATTTTTCGGGGACAGAAACTTATTTTAATAAGTTAATTGATAAAAACAAGTACGATAGCAAGATAATAGCTTATAATTTATTTAGCTCTATAGGATATTCATTATTAGATATTATAAAAAATGGAATAGAGGTTTATAATATAAAGGATATACTAATTATTGGAGGAGTAGCATCGAATTCAATAATCAGAAGGATACTAATTGAGAATATACAGAATAAAAATATTGGAAATATATATTTTCCAGAATCTAAATATTGTACAGATAGTGCAATTGGTATTGCTTATTTAGGTAAAATTAAAAGAGGAATAAATAGTGAGGTGTAAAACATGTCAGGTAAAATAATTGATGGTAAAGAAATAGCTAACTCTATACATGAAAGCTTAAAAAACGAAATAGAAGAACTAAAAAGTAAAACAGATAAAGTGCCTGGATTAGCTGTAATTTTAGTTGGTGATGATAAAGCATCTCATAAATATGTTTCAATGAAGGAAAAAGCTTGTAAAAAAGTTGGCATAAATTCAGTTGTTTATAGGTTAGATGCTAATACTACTGAAGAAGAAGTACTGGAGTTAATTGATAAACTAAACAAAGATGAGGACATTAATGGTATACTTGTACAATTACCATTACCTAATGGAATAGGTGAGAAAAAAATCAATGCAAATATACTACCATCAAAGGATGTAGATGGATTTCATGCTGTTAATACAGGTAAATTATTTCTTGGTGAAGAAGGATTTTTACCTTGTACACCAAAGGGAATTATTAAACTAATAAAGTCAACAGATATAGAAATTGAAGGAAAGAATGCTGTAGTGATAGGACGTAGTAATATAGTTGGCAAACCAACAGCTTTACTACTTCTAAGAGAAAATGCTACAGTTACAATATGCCATTCTAGAACAAGAAATTTAGAAGAACATATTAGAAATGCTGACATTATAGTTTCGGCTGCTGGTGTAGCAGATCTTGTTACTGAAACTATGGTTAAAGATAAAGCGATAGTAATTGATGCAGGTATTAACTTTAAAGATGGAAAATTAGTTGGAGATGTTGATTATATAAATGTTAAGAAAAAGGCATCATGGATAACACCTGTGCCTGGTGGTGTAGGTCCAATGACAATTGCAATGTTATTGGAAAATACAGTGGAGGCTTTTAAGAAAAAATGGAGTTAAAACCTTTAAAGGTATCAGAAGTTAATAGATATATAAAACGAGTCTTAACTAGTGACCCTATTCTTCATAATATAAGGGTAGAGGGAGAAATATCAAATTTTAAGCATCATTATAGTGGTCATATGTATTTTTCACTAAAGGATAATGATTCTAAATTAAATTGCATAATGTTTAATAACAGCTGCAAAAACTTAAGCTTCACACCTGAAGATGGTATGAGTGTAGTAGCAATTGGATATATTTCAGTATATGAAAGAAATGGAAATTATCAGTTATACGTCACTGAGATGACTACAAAAGGTATTGGTGACTTGTTTATAGAATTTGAAAAACTAAAAAAGAAGTTAGAAGAAGAAGGATTATTCGATGAAAATAAAAAGAAACCGATACCTAAATTTCCAAAAAAAATAGGAGTTGTAACTTCATCAAAGGGAGCTGCTGTAAAAGATATTGTAACAGTAGTAAAAAGAAGATTACCATCAGCAGAAATAATAATTTATCCTGTTTTAGTTCAAGGACCGAGAGCTAGTGAGGATATTTGTAAAGGGTTAGAGCATTTTAACAGCCGTAATGATATAGATGTAGTTATTACAGGTAGAGGTGGAGGTTCTATTGAGGAGCTTTGGGCTTTTAATGAAGAAAATGTTGCTCGTACAATTCATAAGATGAAAATACCTGTTGTATCAGCAGTGGGGCACGAGACAGATTTTACAATTGCTGATTTTGTATCGGATTTACGTGCACCTACACCATCTGCTGCAGGAGAATTGTCGGTTCCTAGTAAGAGTGAAGTTAATAGTAAATTAAACGAATTATTTAATAGATTATATAACTCTTATTCAGAAAACTTAAATAAAAATAGAAGTAAGATAGCTTTACTAAAGGTTAAACTAGAATATAATAATCCGATTGATAAAATAAATCAGAAAAAACAAACGCTTGATATCTTATTTAAAGAATTAATAAAAAATAACAATTACTTATTAGAGAAATATAAAAATAAAGTTGAGATGTTAGAAGAAAAATTATATACATTAAGTCCTGTGTCTATAATTGAAAGAGGCTATACACTAACTTTAAATAAAGATGGACATGTTATAAAAAGTATAAACGAACTGAAAAAGAATGAAGTTGTTAACATAAAATTTATAGACGGGACTGCAAAAATGAAAGTTGTTTCCTTGGATTTAGAGAAAGAGGAGGAAAATAATCTAAATGAACGAAAAGAATGTTGATTTTGAAAGTGCTATTAAAGAATTGGAAAAAATAGTTAATAACCTGGAGAATGGTGAATTAACATTAGAGGAATCTTTTAAGGAATTTCAAAGAGGAGTAGAATTATACAAGTATTGTAATGATTTTATTAATAACGTTGAGGGTAAAGTTAAATTACTTTTAGAAAATGAAACTGGAGAAGTAAAAGAAATAGAGTTTCTAAATGAATAGTAGGAGGATAGTATGGAATTAGGTAACGAATTAAATGAATATAAAGATATAATTGAAAGTGAATTAGATAAGACGCTACCCAATGAAGGAATGTTACAAGAAAAAGTATTTAAAGCAATGAGATATAGCATATTTGCCGGAGGAAAGAGATTAAGACCTATATTAACACTAAAGGCTTGCAAGTTAATTAGTGGAGATTATAAAAAAGCATTACCTTTTGCTTTGGCCTTAGAGATGATACATACATATTCACTAATTCACGATGATTTGCCTGCTATGGATGATGACGACTATAGAAGAGGAAAATTAACAAATCATAAAGTTTACGGAGAAGATATTGCTATATTAGCTGGAGATGCACTATTGAATTATGCATATGAGACCATGATAGATGCTATAAAAAATAATAAAAATTACAGAAATGAATATATTAATGCATTTATCGAAATTGCTAAAGCAGCAGGTGTTTTTGGAATGATAGGAGGTCAAGTAGTTGATGTCTTATCTGAAGGAAAAGATATAGGTGAAGAAACATTAAAATTTATACATAAAAATAAAACTTCTGCTTTGATAGAAGCATCAATAGTTGCAGGTGCAATAATAGGTGGTGCAACAGAACAAGAAATAAATAAATTAAGACAATATGGAAAAGCTATAGGGTTAGGATACCAAATACGTGACGATATATTGGATGAAATAGGAGATATCAATAAGCTTGGTAAAGACATAGGAAGTGACGAAGAAAATAATAAAGTTACATATGTAGCAATGTATGGTTTAGAGAAATCTATTGAAGAAACGAAAAGATTAAGTGAAATAGCCAAAAACGCATTAAAATTATTTGAGCATAAAGAAACAGTTGACTTTTTTAAGAGATTATGTAATTATTTAGTTGAAAGAGAAGTTTAAAATAGAGCTTAGTAAGTCGAGAATATAGTGTAATAGAAAGACGTATGGATGATTTTTATATTGCTTATAAGTTTGAAATAGTAACTTTAATATGTTATAATTAGTTCTAGTCTATGATACAGTGAAACTGGGATGGTGCAGTATTCTAGTCAGTGCTGCTAATTTTGAAGGCGGGGCTAAAAATCCGTCAAAGGGCATATCGATGAAGTTCCTGGTTTCGGCTGCCGACGCCCAGTTGGGGGTCGATTCTGGGAGTAAGGAGGATGGGGCGATCCACAAAGGCATGTGGGCGATGACCCTACCTCCGTGGAGACCCGTTTACATTAGTAAATGGGAAAACCTGCATTGTGGTGAAAGCTACATGCAGCGTAGCCTGCCTTGAGTGAAATAGGTGGAAAATAGTGTATGCTTGGATTTCCATGGGCCCATGGAATGAAGAGTTTGCTATTGAAACCTATTTTGCAAAAGAGGCTAGAAATTAGCGTGGCTGTTGAGGAAAACTCCTAGACTGTTCCTGAGTGGAGGTATGTTAGGGATTACAGTGCGGACTAAGTGGTAATCTAGCTCTACCTATGGCGACAAGGTAGGAATGGGATTAAAGGGAAACCGCTGTATGGCGACATGCAGTTTCTGTTCGGGAAATCCTGCTAGACCTTAAGCCGCAAAGTTTACCTAATATACTACCATCCCAGAGACTGTTTATTAACACTTTACTTAGAGCTTTAACCCCCACTTTTAAAAGTGGGGGTTAATTTAAAGTATGGAGTAGAGTTGGAGGAATGAATTTGGGTAATAATAAAAAAAAGGATAGTAAGAAAACAAAAAAAAGGAAAAAGTATAATATAAAATGGGTTCTTTTGATAACATTTTGGACTTTTGTACTAGCAGTAAGTGTAAGTATGATTTCAGAGTCAATAATGAGAAATTTTGATATCATAATGGCTTTTATAACTCTTATTTTGATAATATTCTTAGGAGTTGTTTTTGATTTAATAGGAATTTCTGTTGCTATTGCAAATGAGGCTCCATTTCACTCTATGGCTGCTAATAAAGTTCAAGTAGCAAGATATGCTGTAAGACTAATAAGAAATGCAGGACCTGTTTCAAATTTTTGTAGTGACGTTATAGGTGATATAGCTGGTATAATTAGTGGTGCTGCAGGGACAATTATTGTTATTAAACTATTAAATATATATGGAATAAAAGAAGGTGCTTTTGTTAGTATAGTAATGAGTGGAATCATTGCTGCATTAACAGTCGGCGGCAAAGCTTATGGTAAAGAAATTGCTATTAATAACGCTAATAAAATAGTACTATATACAGCAAACTTTTTCATGATTTTACACAAAAAATTTGGAATTGATTTATTACCTAGGCTTAAGAAAAAGAAAAAGATAAAAAAAGAAAGGTAGATGAATTCCGTGAATAAATTATCGTCATTATCAAGTGTAAAAGATATAAAGAATATGAATATAAGTGACCTAAATAACTTATCATCAGAAATTAGACAGTTTATTATAGAAACGGTTTCAGAAACAGGGGGACACTTAGCCTCAAATTTAGGAGTTGTAGAATTAACACTAGCATTACATAAGGTATTTGATAGTCCTAAAGATAAGATAATATGGGATGTAGGGCACCAAGCATATGTACATAAAATAATAACAGGTAGAAAAGAAGAATTTAAAACTATAAGACAATATAAAGGCTTAAGTGGGTTTCCAAAGAGAAGTGAAAGTGAACATGATATATTTGAAACTGGTCACAGTTCAACCTCAATATCAGCAGGATTAGGATTAGCATTAGCTCGTGATATAAAAAAAGAGGATTATCATGTGGTGTGTGTCATTGGAGATGGAGCAATGACTGCAGGTATGGCCTTTGAAGCTTTAAATCATGCTGGAGATATAAAAACAAACATGATAGTTGTATTAAATGATAATGAAATGTCTATTTCAGAAAACGTTGGAGGATTATCGCGTTACTTAAACAAAATTAGAACTGAACCTACATATTTCAGGATGAAAGAAGATATTGAAACAATATTAAATAGCATTCCTGCTGTGGGTAAAAAAGTATTTAAGACAGCTGAAAGAGCTAAAGACAGTGTAAAATATTTTTTAGTACCAGGAATGCTATTTGAAAGCTTGGGTTTTAAATATCTAGGTCCTGTAGATGGTCATAACATAAAAGAACTTATAAATGTATTTAAGAGGTCAAAATATGTTGAAGGACCTGTTTTAATTCATGCAGTTACAAAAAAAGGTAAAGGTTATAAGCCGGCCGAAGAGAATCCTGATAAATACCACAGTGCATCACCATTTGTTATTGAAACTGGTAAGGCAAAAAAGAAAAATAGTGTAAAGAAATATTCACAAATTGTAGGTGAAACATTAGTAAAAATAGCAGAGAAAGATGAACATATTGTAGCTATAACTGCAGCAATGCCAAGTGGAACGGGTTTAGATGAATTTAAAGAAAAATTTTCTAAAAGATTTTTCGATGTTGGTATAGCTGAGCAACATGGTGTTACATTGGCTGCAGGTTTAGCTACAAATGGTATGAAACCAGTTTTCGCAGTTTATTCAACCTTTCTACAAAGAGGATATGACCAGTTGTTACATGATGTATGTTTGCAGAATTTACCTGTAGTATTCGCTATAGATAGAGCAGGATTAGTGGGAGCAGATGGTGAGACCCATCATGGTGTGTTTGATTTATCTTATTTAACTCATATACCAAATATGGCTGTATTAGCTCCTAAGGATGGCAATGAACTTGCAGAAATGCTCAAGTTTGCTATTAACTACAATGGACCTATTGCTATAAGATATCCGAGAGGACAATGTGCAGATTTATCTTATTTAAATAAAAATAATAAGATAGAGTACGGCAATGGAGAAATATTAAAAAAAGGTAAGGAAATAGCAGTAATAGCAGTAGGAAGAATGGTAGAATATGCATTAAAAGCTAGTAATATATTAGAAAAAGAAGGTATTACTCCAACATTAATCAATGCTAGATTTGTAAAACCAGTTGATAAAAAATTGATAAAAAAAATAGCAAAAGAACATAAAACAATTATAACTATAGAAGACAATGTAAAAATAGGTGGTTTTGGAAGTAAAGTTGTTAAGCTGTTGAATGATATTGGTTACGAAGGTAATGTAGATGTGATTGCCTTACCAGATAAATTTATTCAACATGGAAATGTAGAGCAACTATTTAAAGAAAACAACCTTGATGTAGATAGTATTGCTAATACACTAAGGAAGAAATTTAAATAGGGGAGAGAGTTATGACTAAAAAAAAAGAAAGAATAGACGTATTATTAGTAAAAAAAGGGTTAGCTGAGAGTAGAGAAAAAGCAAAAAAATTCGTTATGGCAGGTATGGTCTATATAGATAACAGAAGAGTAGAAAAACCTGG
>NZ_ARZA01000032.1 GCF_000387765.1 Caldisalinibacter kiritimatiensis | reverse complement strand
AGAAGTGAAACATCTTGTGAAGAATTCTAAATTGTAAATGTTAAATAAAAAGCATTTAAGGGTTGAATTGATTTTAGATAGGTCTCTTTAATTTAGAATTTAAAATTATGTGAATATATTGTGGGCTTATAGCTCAGTTGGTTAGAGCGCACGCCTGATAAGCGTGAGGTCGGTGGTTCGAGTCCACCTAAGCCCACCAGCATCACAAAACATAGAATAATTTGTGGTGAGTAGAGAATTGTACTTTGAAAACTGCATAGTGGACAATACAGGTATCAGGTACTAGGCAACAGATGCTAGTCTAACTTAAGACTGGTAACTGCAGTTAGTAACCGAGATACTACAATT
>NZ_ARZA01000031.1 GCF_000387765.1 Caldisalinibacter kiritimatiensis | reverse complement strand
GCCTTCGGGCATCTTTAATATTTTTTTGATAGTTTTGCCTACTTAAATTTTACTCTAAGTTGACTAAAGTTTATATTTTCTTTAGCTATGAGTTTTTTTAGCTTTTTTACAAAGCTCTTTTCATGTAACTGCTTTGGCGATATGTTTATAGCTACTTTAAAATTTAGTCCCAATTTATTCCAAGTTTTAATTTGTTTACATACATTTTGTATAATCCAATATCCTAGTTTATTAATAAGACCTGTTTCTTCAGCTATAGGTATAAACTCTGCTGGTGAAACTTCTCCTAATTTATCATTTCTCCATCTCATTAATGCCTCTACTTCTACCATATTTTTTTCCTTAATATTAAAAATAGGCTGATAAAATATATAAAATTCTTGATTTTTAACTGCTTTTGCCAGTTCACTAGCAATAATTGATTTCCTTTTTATTTGTTTGTCTAATTCCTCATTATAATATTGAAATTGCCCTTTACCATTTCTCTTAGCTTCATACATTGCAATTACTGTTTTCCTTACTACATCATCAATTTTTTCGTTATTTTCAGGAATATAAACTCCGCTACTCACAGAAACAACCACTTCATGGTCTTCAACTTCAAAAACACCTTGTAATTCTTTCAAAATTAATTTAATTGTCTTGTTAATTGTATTTGTATCACTATTAGGTAATAGTAATATAAATTTATCTCCATTATATATAAACAGTTTTCCATGATGTTCTGTCACTTTACTTAGTCTATTAGAAAACATCATTAAAAACTTATCACCAAATTTAAATCCAAAAGTGTCATTTATGTATTTAAAATTATCAATATCTAAAAATACTATCACAAAGTCTTTAATTTTATCTGAAAACTTATCATATAAATATTGTCTATTAGGTAATCCGGTTAAATAATCAAAATAAAAGTAATTACTCTTTTGAAACAAAATTATCACTTCCTTGTAAACTTATAGGCAGCTAAATCAAATGATTTAGCTGCCTTTTTATCAAGTTATATTTTAAATCTATTTACATAATCCATTAAATCTTCTGCCATTGTACTTAAAGTTTGAGCTGTAGATGCTATCTCTTCTGTTGATGCAGTTAATTCTTCTGATGAAGCTGCAACTTCTTCTGATGCTGCAGAATTTTCTTCTGTTACTGCACTTATCTCATCTACTCTTTCCATTACTTCATCCTTAGATTTTACTATTTCATCCATTCCTTTGTATGTATTATCCATTAACGGTGCAATACTTTCTACTGATACTAAAATATCTCTAAAAGCCTTAACTGTATTTTGTACTGAATTTGCTTGTTCTTTAACAAAGCTTTCTACGTCATTTGAAGTCTTTATTACCTCATCTGTATCCGAATTTATTGATACCACTAATTTAGTTATTTCATCTGTTGACTTTTTCGACTCCTCTGCCAATTTCCTTACCTCTTCTGCTACTACCGCAAACCCCTTTCCATGTTCACCTGCTCTTGCTGCCTCTATTGCTGCATTCAATGCGAGTAAATTAGTCTGTTCTGATATTCCAGATATAACATCTGTAATCCCACTTATCTCTTTTACCGAATTTGTTAAGTTACCAACCTTTTGTACAACTATTTCAAAGGAATTTTTTATTTCATTTATTGATAAAACCAATTTGTCCATTTCTTCTTTTCCTATATTTGCTTTATCAGTTGTATTATCAGTTTCGTCTTTTACATTTTTAAGTTGTTCATATACATTTTCTATATTTTGGGTCAATTGTGACAATGAATTTACTATTTCAGTTAAATCATTTGCCTGAGATGTTGCTCCATCAGCTACCTGCTGCATTGTATTTGCTAACTCTTGTGATGATGCTGCCATCTCTTCTGATACTGCAGCAAGACTTTGAGAATTTGATGTTAAGTTCTCTGAATTGTCTTTTACTCCTTTTAATACATTCTTTAAATTATCCACGACTATAGCTAAAGATTTATTCATTTGTGCAAATTCATTTTTTCCGTCTTCTTCTAGTTTTATATTAAAATCATATTCTGAAAGCTTTTTAAGTACGTCATTTATTTGTGCCATTGAACCTTTAATCAATTTTGTAATAATAATTGATAATATAATGAATATTGCAAGTACACCAATAAACAGACCTATAAAAATATTCCTTGAACTCGCATAAACTTTATTCGCTTTTTCTACTACTGATGCTGCGTTGTCTGCTTTTAACTGTACTAGTTCATCAATATTTTGTTGTGCTATTGCAGCACTATCAGTTAATTGTTTAATGGCAGATTCACTAGGTTCAATACCATATTTAATCTTTTTAATAATAGAATCTGCAGCTTGTAGATATACTGTATAATTATTTTCTATATCTTTAAACAATTTTCTTTGTTCTTCACTCATTTTTAAATTTCTATAATTGTCAAATATCCTTAATAAATCCTCTCTTTTTTGTGAAATTAAACTTACAGAATTTTCATCGTAGTTGTTTGAATAAACCATTTTCGACATTTGTAGTCTTATTATATAAAACTCAGTTTCTAAATGTTTAAGCTCTAAAGATGTCAACATTCTGTCTTCATATAATAGATTCATGTCATTACTTAATGTTTCCATATTATTTAATGCAATAAAGGTCATACTACCTAGAGAAAGTATAGCTATTATAACCAACACTAATAATGATGATGTTATTTTTATGTTCTTAAAAAAGTTTTTATTTTTCTTAAAAGTAGTATTTCTTTTTGCTTTTTTTGTCATTTTTTCATTCGCCTCCTCTTAATAAAATAAAAGACCCTTCTTTATTGTTTATGATAAATTAAAATTACCCTAGTATAATAATTGAAAAATCCCCTAGAGG
>NZ_ARZA01000030.1 GCF_000387765.1 Caldisalinibacter kiritimatiensis | reverse complement strand
AACTTTGTTATATAACCAAGTACCTGCTGCTATTACTGTACCACCTATAATTACTACTCCCGCTGCAGTAATCACTACTTGTCCAACTCCTGGAATCCACCATGTGCCTGCAATAAGAGCTCCTGTTGCACTTTGCACACCTACACTTCTTATTGCTCTATTATTCTTTATAGTATCGTTTTTTAATTCAATTATATCTACTTCTACTGCAGTATTAAGAAGTTTGACAAACTGTTCTTGTGTATAATAAACATCATTAATATATACACCATTATCAGTAATAACAATATTACATTTATTAATATTTGTATTTTTAGAACTTAATTCAGTTTCACTTGCAAACGCTGAAATACTTATATTAGATACCATCAATATCATAAGTATAAAACTAATAATTTTTCTTGTCAATTTTTTCATGATTTAATCAGAGATTTCGCATCTAATTTCCAGTAAAAACTTTACTTTCCCTTAATTTGTAATG
>NZ_ARZA01000029.1 GCF_000387765.1 Caldisalinibacter kiritimatiensis | reverse complement strand
TTAAATAAATAAAATGCAGTATTTATGCGAGTTGTAGAGTTCTGCAACGAGCTATATGGTTATAAAAATGGGGGTATGTATGTTGCGAATAAAGGAACATCCAATTATTGATTTTAAAAGAGGTAAAAAAATTAAATTTACTTTTAATGGAAAAGTTCTTGAAGGCTATGAGGGAGATACTATTGCATCTGCTTTACATGCTGCAGGTATTAAAGTATTAGGGAGAAGTATTTCTTTAAACAGGCCAAGAGGTTTTTATTGTGCAATAGGTAACTGTTCTTCCTGTCTTATGAAAGTAAATGGTAAACCTAATGTAAGAACATGTATTACAGAATTAGAAGAAGGAATGGTAATAGAAACTCAAGAAGGAAAGGGGGAACTAATTTGACGAATTGTGATATAGCTGTAATAGGAGGTGGACCGGCAGGGTTATGTGCGGCAATAAATGCAGCATCTAGTGGAGCTGATACTATTTTAATAGATAAGAACAAGAGATTGGGAGGTCAGCTTATAAAGCAGACACATATGTTTTTTGGGTCTGAAAAGCAATTTGCTTCTAAAAGGGGATTTGACATAGCAGAGATTTTATTAAAAAAGGTTATTAATCTACGGAATAAAATCAAAATAATGAATAATTCAACTGTTCTTGGATTATATGAAGATGGTGTTATTACTGTTGAAAGTAATGGTAAGTATAAAAAGATAAAGCCTAAAGCTATAATAGTTGCTACAGGAGCTAGTGAAAAAGTCTTAGCTTTTCCTAATAGTGATTTACCTGGTATATATGGAGCAGGTGCTGTACAGACACTAATGAATGTATATGGAGTAAAACCTGGAAACGAAGTTTTAATGGTTGGAGCTGGTAATATAGGTCTTATAGTTAGCTATCAATTGTTACAAGCCGGTGTTAATGTAAAAGCTATAATTGATGCTGCACCAAAGATAGGAGGTTATTTAGTTCATGCATCTAAAATTGCGAGAATGGGAGTACCTATATATACAGGTTATACTGTAAAAAAAGCAGTTGGAAATGAAGCACTTGAAAAAGTAATTATTTGCAAAGTAGATGCAAACTGGAGTCTAATATCTGGAACAGAAATTGAGCTTAATGTAGATGTAATGTGTATATCGGTAGGACTTATGCCGCTTAACGAACTTTTATTTCAAGCAGGGTGTGAGATGATGTATATAAGTGAGCTAGGTGGACAAGTACCGATAAGAGATGAAAATTATGAGACTACAAGAAACGGTGTTTTTGTAGCGGGTGATGTATGTGGAATAGAAGAAGCTAGTAGTGCTATGGTAGAAGGGTATCTAGCAGGATTATGTGCAGCTAAGAGCATTGGATATGTACATCAAGATTTTAGAAGATTAAAAGTGGATTACGAAAAACAATTAATGGAATTAAGAGGAGGACCATATGGAACAAAAATACGTAAAGCTTTAAAAAAGATAAAAAGAGGTGTTAATTAATGTTAAGTAAGACAGGAGTTGCAGATAAAAAATTAGTAAAAGAAAAGTTTCCTAGCTTAGATAGACTTAAAAAGGGACCTATTGCAATCATAGAATGCTTTGAAAGAATTCCATGTAATCCATGTTCCACTGTCTGTAAAAGAGGAGCAATAAAGGAAATGAAAGATATAAACGATATACCAGTTATTGACCCGGAATTATGTAATGGATGTGGTTTATGTATAAGCTGTTGTCCTGGTTTAGCTATAATGGTTATAGATGCTACATATGCAGATGATAAGGTTATATTCAAGATACCTTATGAGTTTTTACCTGTACCTAAAATAGGAGATAAAGTAAAAGGATTGGATAGATCAGGTAAGTATATAACAGATGTAAAAATAGTAAATGTTTTAAAGGCTGAAAGGCAGGATAAAACAACGATAATTCACGTTGAGGTATCAAAAAAATATTTATATGACTTTAGAAATATAAGAATGGAGGGGTAAAATTGCGTGAGAAGACAATAGTGTGTAGATGTGAAGATGTAACATTAGATGAAATAAGGAAACTTATTAGAGAAGGATATACGTCAGTAGATGAAATAAAAAGAATCTCTAGAGCTGGAATGGGTCCCTGTCAAGGAAAAACATGTTCTCAGATTATTATGAAGGAAATTGCTTTAATTACTGGTAAGGATATTTCTGAGCTTAAGTCATGTACAAGTAGACCACCTGTTAAGCCAATAAAAATAAAAACTATAGCAGAAGGAGCTAATTTAAATGATTAAATCTGCCGAAGTTGTAATTATAGGTGGAGGTATTTCTGGGTGTTCTATAGCTTATAATTTAGCTAAAAAAGGTGTAAAGAATGTTGTTATACTAGAAAAAGAATATTTAGCTAGTGGCTCTACAGGAAGGTGTGGTGCAGGGGTAAGACAACAATGGGGTAGGGAAATGAATTGTAGATTGGCTATGGAAAGCATTAAGTTTTTTGAAAATGCAAAAGAGGAATTAGAATATGATAAAGACATTGAATTTAAACAGGAAGGTTATCTTATTGTAGCAACAACAGAAAAGGAAGATAATCAATTTAAAGAAAACGTTAAACTGCAACGGAAATTAGGGATACCAGTAGAATACCTTACACCTAAAGAAGCTAAAAAAATTGTACCTCATCTAAATACGAAAGGAGTAATAAGTGCAACTTTTTGCTCGAAAGATGGTCATTTAAATCCATTTTTAATGACTGATGCATATGCAAAAGCGGCAAAAAGATTAGGGGTTAAAATTTATACATATACTGAGGTTATAGGAATAAAGGTAAAGAATAATAAAATATATGGAGTAAAGACAAATAAAGGATTTATTTCTACTAGAATTGTAATAAATGCTGCAGGAGGATATTCAAAACAAATCGGTAAAATGGTCGGTATAGATTTACCTGTATATTCAGAAAGACATCAAATATTAGTAACTGAACCTGTTAAGCCAATCCAAGGGCCAATGGTTATTTCATTTTCGCTTAATATTTATTGTCAGCAGACACCACATGGTTCGTTTATTATGGGGAGAGGGGATTCTAATGAACCTAAAGACTTACGAGTAACATCAAGTTGGAATTTTATGGAACAGATGACTACAACTGCAATCAATTTGTTGCCACCATTAGGAGAATTAAGAATTATAAGGCAGTGGGCAGGATTATATAATATTACACCTGATAAACACCCTATACTAGGTCCGGTTAAAGAAGTTGACGGATTTTATTTAGCTATTGGGTTTAGTGGTCATGGTTTTATGTTAGCACCAATGACTGGATTACTCTTGGCAGAACAGATAATAGGTGAAAAAACAACTATACCTATTGATAAACTTGATAAAGATAGATTTGAAAGAGGGGAAATGGTATTAGAGCCTTCAGTTGTATAGAGTGTAATTAAATATAACAAATATTAAGGGGGATTTTGTTTATGTCAAATGCTTACTTTAAAATAAAAAAGCCTTATAATGAACCGATTTACTCTTATCTACCAGGGAGCAAAGAAAGAACAGACTTGAAAGATAAAATTAAAGAGTTAAAGAGTAAAGAGATTGAGATACCTTTAATAATAGGTGGAAAAGAAGTAAGAACAGGTAAAGTTAATAAGTGTATAGTTCCTCATGACAAAGAACACGTTTTAGCTACTTATCATATGGCAGGAGAAAAAGAAGTAAATATGGCTATTGAGTCAGCATTAAATGCTAAAAGAGAATGGGATAATATGCCATGGGAGCATAGAGTATCTATATTTCTGAAAGCAGCTGAGCTTTTGTCAGGACCTTGGCGTTCTACACTTAATGCTGCTACAATGCTGGCTCAAAGCAAAACAGTGTTTCAAGCAGAAATAGACGCAGCATGTGAACTTATAGATTTTCTAAGATTTAATTGTTATTATTTAACACAAATTTATAATGACCAGCCTTATTCTTCAAAAGGAGTGTGGAATAGAGTAGAGTATAGGCCACTAGAAGGTTTTGTGTTTGCGGTTACACCTTTTAATTTTACATCTATTGGTGGTAATTTGCCAACTGCACCAGCATTAGTGGGGAATACTGTATTATGGAAGCCAGCATCTAATGCTGTATATTCAAATTATTTCTTTATGAAGCTTTTACAAGCTGCTGGATTGCCTGATGGAGTAATAAACTTTATGCCAGGATACGGCAGTGAAATAGGTGAATATGTATTAAAAAGTGAATATCTTGCTGGTATACATTTTACAGGTTCTACAAAAGTATTTAGAGGTATGTGGAAAACAGTAGGCGAAAATATAGATAAATATAGAATGTATCCAAGAATAGTAGGGGAAACTGGAGGTAAAGATTTTATTTTTGCTCATAAAAGTGCTGATATTGATTCTTTAGTAACAGCTATTGTAAGGGGAGCATTTGAATATCAAGGGCAAAAATGCTCAGCAGCATCTAGGGCTTATATACCAGAAAGTATCTGGCCAGATGTTAAGCAGAAGTTGTTAAAAGAAATTTCAACTATAAAGATGGGAGATGTAGAAGATTTTAGTAATTTTATTGGAGCAGTTATAGATGAAAACGCATTTAACAAAATTAAATCTTATATAGAATATGCTAAAAGTTCAAATGAAGCTGACGTAATATATGGTGGTAAATGTAATAATAATAAAGGATATTTTATAGAACCAACTGTAATAGTAACTAATAATTCAAAATTTAAAACAATGAAAGAAGAGATATTTGGACCTGTTATTACTATATATGTTTATAATGACAATAATCTTGAAGAAACATTAGAGCTTTGCAATAGTACATCGCCATATGCATTAACAGGTGCAATCTTTAGCCAAGATAGAAGAATAACTGTTAAAATGCAAAAGGCATTAACACATTCAGCAGGTAATTTTTATATAAATGATAAACCGACTGGAGCAGTAGTTGGACAACAGCCATTTGGTGGTTCAAGAGCATCTGGTACAAATGATAAAGCAGGCAGTATGTTTAATTTATTGAGATGGATAAGTCCAAGAGCAATAAAGGAGAATTTTAATCCACCTAAAAAATACGAATATAATTATATGAGGGAAAGCTAAACTACAATAAGCAGTAGTATAAAAAATTATGTAAACTAATATAAATAAGCAAGCCATAGGTAAAAAAGACTATCCAAGTGCTAAAATTGGATAGTCTATTTTTCTGTCATAAATCCATCTATTATTTAAAATTTTGTTTTTAATAAAAGAATAGATGAAGTGAAAGTCAATATGCGCTGTATTTACTATCAACACATAAAATTAAATCACCGAAAGCGACCATAAAAATATTATGGTAACTATAAAAACATCAAGTGCAGCATCGTTTATGTTAGAAAGTATCGTTAAATAGTTTTAGAAGGAGATGTGTCTTTAAGATCTACCGCTATAGCTACATAACCAAAATGAACTTTCACATTTTATACTCCTTTTATATACCGGAATTGAAAAATATTTATTAAATTGGATTGTAAACAATTTAATTATCATAGGCATAGTTTAGGTCTTGAGATGTCAAAAAAACGCAAACAAGCTCAAAATAAAAAGAGTTTTTGCAAAATTTACTCTAAAAAATTAATTCGACAAAGTTTATATTGTTAATTGAGAAGCAAAATTCAACAATATAATCTGACATAATATACGGATATATAACAAATGGGTTACATAACGTTTTGATAGTTTATATGTATTGAGTGTTTCTTTAAGATGCATATATATAAAAAATAGATAAAATATAAATTTTTTTATTAATTTAGCAGGATTTTAATCAAAAATATAGAATCTAATTATACAAAATGTATATTTTGCGACATTAGAATTATATAAAAGTACTTAAAAATAGGAGTGATTATAATGTATTATGATTGTCCAGTTATACTAGAAGATTTTTTAAACTATATTGAAACAATTAAAGGTAAATCCCCAAATACAGTTAAAGAATATTACTTTGATTTAAGAACTTTCTTTAGATTTTTAAAAATTAGGTATAGATTAGTAGACAGAAATACAGATTTTGAAGAAATCGATATTCAAGATGTAGATATTTCTTTGATTAGAAAAGTTACTCTTCAAGATTTATATGCTTTTATATCCTATGTTGATAAGCAACGAGACAATAAAAATTATGCAAAAGCACGTAAAGTTGCAAGCATCCGTTCTTTTTTTAAATATTTACATACTAAAGTAAAATTGATTGATGAAAATCCGGCTCAAGATTTAGAATCTCCTAAAACTGATAGGCGTCATCCAGTGTATTTGACATTAGACGAAGCAAAAAGATTATTAGATGTCATTGATGGCCCTTTCAAAGAAAGAGATTATGCTATTATTACCCTATTTTTAAATTGTGGTCTTAGATTGTCTGAACTAGTAAGTATAGATATAGATAAGATTAAAGGAGATATATTAACCGTTGTAGGTAAGGGAAATAAAGAAAGAACTATATATCTGAATGAAGCATGTGTAGAAGCTATCAATAAGTATCTCGAAGTAAGACCTAAAGAAAACTTAAAAGATAAAAAAGCTTTGTTTATAAGTAAAAGGAAAAATCGAATAAGTCACAAGGCTGTTCAACACTTGGTAAAAAAATATCTTAAACTTGCAGGACTCGATACTAAAAAATATTCAACTCATAAATTAAGACATACTGCCGCTACTCTTATGTATAAGTATGGCAATGTAGATATAAGAGCTTTACAGCAAATATTAGGACATGAGAATGTTTCTACTACTCAGATATACACACATATAGATGATGAAAGGTTAAGACAAGCTGTTAAAAGCAATCCTCTATCCCAAACAAAAAAGGAATAGGGTCTTTCTCCTATTCCTTTTTATTCAATTGGCACTTTTATAGTATCTCCAGGATGAATTTTTGCATTTTCCATTTTATTTAGTCTCGTTATTATATAAACTACTTTTCTGATATCTTGGTTATTATAGTTATTTTCTTTTGCGATTTGCCAAATAGTATCACCTTTATCCACAGTTATAATCTTGTATTTTTTATATGTACTACTATATGCTTTATTAATATTTGTAATTAATCCAATTGCTAACAAACCCAATATAACAGTTAGTGTAAAAAAACTAACTCTATAATTATGTTTTTTATATACCTCTTTCATATAATTACACCTCCAAATAGAACTTATGTTCGCTTTATCTAAATTATAAACGAACAAACGTTCTGTGTCAAGAGTTATAATTAAATTTACGAACGAATGTTTGATAAATACTAATTTATATGTTATAATTACGATAAATATGGTTATGTGGGGTGCTACATATGTATGAAGATTTAACACAGAAACAATTAGAAATTTTACAGTTTATAAAAAGTGAAATACAAACCAAAGGCTATCCTCCTGCTGTTAGAGAAATTTGCAAGGCTGTCAATTTGAGGTCTACTTCTACTGTACATGGACATTTATCTAAATTGGAAAAGAAAGGTTACATTAGAAAGGACCCAACAAAGCCAAGAGCTATAGAAGTTTTAGATAAAGATACCGACAATAATTTGCCCAACAAAGAAATTATTCATGTTCCTATTGTTGGCAAAGTTACAGCTGGTCAACCTATTTTAGCTGTTGAAAATATAGAAGATACTTTTCCATTACCTGTTGAGTTCACAGAAAATAGTGATATATTTATGCTTACTGTTACTGGTGAAAGTATGATTGATGCAGGTATTTTTGATAATGATTATGTTTTGGTAAGGAAACAAAATTATGCTAATAATGGTGACATAGTTGTGGCACTTATTGAAGATGAAGCAACTATAAAAAGGTTTTATAAAGAGAAGGATTATATTAGGTTACAACCTGAGAATAAGTATATGGAACCTATATATGTTAAAGAGTTGAAAATTTTGGGTAAAGTTATTGGTGTATTTAGAAGATTACAATAATGCTTATATAGATAAA
>NZ_ARZA01000028.1 GCF_000387765.1 Caldisalinibacter kiritimatiensis | reverse complement strand
AGGGGTCAGGCCTGAATAAGTGAATAACTTTAAAGTTATTCACTTATTCAGGCCTGACCCTTTTTTAAATGTAATAAATCCCATATCCATCTCATAACTTATACAAAAATTATAAAAAGGTGATGGATGTGTGTGATTTTTTTAGCAATTTATTATATAACTTTTTAATAGCCTTTGGAGTAATAGTTGGAGCTAGTGTATTTGCTGGAATGGGAGCTATTGTTAACAATCACTCTCCGGTTAAAACTATGATAAGTGTAGCAAGTTCAATAAAAATTTGGGCAGTAGCAGTTGCTTTAGGTGGTACATTTTCCTCCTTTCAAGCCATTGAAAAGGGCTTACTGAAAGGCGAAATAAAATCAGTTATTAAGCAGATATTATATATTATGACTGCTTTAATAGGAGCTAATCTTGGATATAGTTTTATCAAGTTAATACAGAGGTGGAGTAAAATATGGATGGAATAAAGAGTAAAGGCTTCAAGTATTTTTTTACCCTTATAACAGGAATAATAATTGGTATGTTAGCTGGAGCAGTTGGTATGGGTACGTTGATAAGCTACAGATTAGATGAATATATTGAAAGGATAAACTATTTAGAAACACAAGTTCAGGATAAGGACATACGACTGGAAAAATTGGAGGAATCAATTAATAAATCAAAGTTCATATTAAAGAGTATAGATATTATTTTTTCATATGATGAAGAAGAAATTGACGAGACGACTTTAGAAAAAGTAATTAAGCAAAAGTATAAAGGAATAATAGGTAAAGAAGTCAAAAACATAGACGTAGATATGGTCACAGAAGTAATTGATAAAAGGATAATGAGGTTAGATAAAGAAGAATATAAGCTGAAGGTAAAAAAATTAGTATTATCTGAAGAATTAATGATATGGGTTGAGATTGAAAAGCTAGATTAGGGAGTGAAAAATTTGATAACTGTACAAAAGGAAAAGCTAAGAAAAGAAATATTAAACATACGAAATAATATGAAAAAAAGTGAAGTTGAAGGCTTAAGTGAAAAAATAATTTCTAGATTAGTAAATATGGATATATTTAAAGAAAGTAAGAATGTTATGATTTATTTAAGTTTCAAAAATGAAGTGGATACATATAAGTTATTATCTCATTGTAAAAGGCTAAAGAAAAATGTTATAGTTCCATTTACGGTTAAAGAAAAAAAAGAGATTATACCTACTTTACTTAAAGACCAAGAAAAAGAACTTGTAAAAAGCTATTATGGATATATGGAGCCTAGCAAAGAATATTTAAGACCAGTCAACAAAGAAGATATAGATATAGTGATAGTACCAGGAGTAGTATTTGATGAAAGATGCTGCAGGATAGGATTTGGGGGAGGTTATTACGACAGATTCTTTTCTGATGTTAAGGATAAAGTTATAAAGGTAGGTATAGCATATGAATTTCAGATAGTAGAAAGAGTGCCTGTAGAAGAATTTGATGTTCCTCTAGATTATGTAATTACAGAAAAGAGAATAATAAGAAAAGTTAGCGGTTAGTTGCTCGTAGTTAGTAGACTTTTATTCGGTTCTTAGTTCCCAGTTCTCAGCTCTTAGGAAAACATTAGAAAGAATTAGGCTATTCGCTACTCGATATTCGCTAAGAGCAAAGAACTAAGAGCTTTTTTCTACTAACAACTAACAACTAACAATTTGTGTATAAATATATTTTTTGGGTAAATAATTATTAAGGGCATTTGCTTTTAAGTTGAAATTGTATTATATTTTATATATGATAATATTATTTAGATGTATACTATACTAGGATAAAGGTGAATAAACAAGGAGGAAACGAAAATGGAATTAAAAGAAAAGGTTTACAAGGCTTTAGAAAACGTAAACGACCCAGAGCTACATAAGAGTTTAGTAGAATTAGACATGATAGAAGAAGTAGTTCTTGACGGCAGTGAAGTAATGGTAAACGTATCACTTACAACTATTGGGTGTCCTATGAAAGCAAAAATGGAAGAAGATATAAAAAGAGAAGTTGGCAAACTAGATGAAGTAACAAAAGTAAAAGTAATATTTGGTGAAATGAGTAAAGAGCAAAAAGATAAGCTTATAGAAAAATTACATGGTAAACAGAAAAAAGCAGAACCATTTAAAAACACTAGGGTAATAGCAATAGGTAGTGGTAAAGGTGGAGTTGGTAAGTCAACTGTTACTGCAAACTTAGCTGTTACTTTAGCTGAAATGGGATATAAGGTTGGATTAATTGATGCAGACATTCTAGGATATAGTATTCCTCAGATATTAGGTATAAAAGATGTGAAGCCTATGGCAATCGAAGGTGGATTTATTTTACCTATTGAAAGAAACGGTGTAAAGGTTATGTCAATGGGTAACTTAGTAGAAGGAGATCAAGCTCTTATCTGGAGAGGTCCTTTATTAGGTGGAGTACTAGACCAATTCATGAATGATGTATATTGGGGAGATTTAGACTATATGCTAATAGACTTACCTCCTGGAACAGGGGATGTACCATTAAGTCTTATGCAAAAACTTCCTAAGGCTGAAATTTTAATAGTTACTACTCCACAAATTACTGCAGCAAACGTAGCTAAGAGATTAGGTTTAATGGCTAATAAAACAAACAGCAAAATAATTGGTTTAATCGAAAATATGTCTTACTTTGTATGTAATAATTGTGGTGAAAAGCATTATATATTCGGAAAAGCTGAAGGAGAAAAATTAAGTAAAGAGCTTAATACAACACTTTTAGGAGAAATACCTTTAGTTACAGGTATAAGAGAAGATAGCGATAAGGGAGTACCTTCAGTTATCGATTTAGAATCAGAAGTAGGTAAGGTATATAAAGAAATAGCTAAAAATTTAATAGAAACTAAGTAATGTTAAACGGCTCCAATTTTGGAGTCGTTTTTATTTTTATATAAGAAAGTATATTTATTATATAGCTTGTAATTAAGTTAAATACAGGTTTGAAAG
>NZ_ARZA01000027.1 GCF_000387765.1 Caldisalinibacter kiritimatiensis | reverse complement strand
AGGCTACTAACTACTAACAACGAACTACTAACTAACAAATCGACGAAGTCGACTTTGTTCTTGAAGGATTATATTAATGGATAACGAATATTTAATAATGAACTATTGAATAACATTGTTATAGGAGGGCTTATAATGGTTTTTAAAAAGAATTTATCAGTATTACTAGTATTAATTGTAATAGTGTTTTTAGTAACAGCATGTGATAATACTGTTCAGCAGGAATTAATAAACTACTATGATAAAGAATTAAGTAAGATATCAAAGCTAGAAGAAGAAGCAATAGATGCATATCATAGTGTAATTGGAGATAATTATGTAGATGATTATACATTGTATAATGAGTTAGAAGAAGTCATTATACCTAAGTATGGAGAATTTGTGAACGAGTTAAAAAACATTAGTTTTACAACAAAAGAAGTGAACAAATTAAACCAAATATATATAAAAGCAGCTGAAAAGCAGTATAATGCTTTTATGCAAATGAAGCAAGCAATAGAAAAGCAGGATAAATCTTTAGTAATGAAGGCTAATGAAAACCTAGAAAATGCAAGAAAGCTACTTAAAGATTGGGAAAGAGAATTAGAGAGGCTTGCAGAAGAAAATAAGATTAAGTTTCAATAATATACTGTAATGTAGAAAAAAATTAATATATCTGTTATTATTATAATAAGTATGGCAACAATAAATAAGGAAACTATAAGGATGGGGATGTAAAATGAAAAGAATTGATGGAAGAAATTACGACCAAATAAGAAATGTTAATATAACGAGAAATTACATAAAGCACCCTTTAGGGTCAGTTTTAATAGAAATGGGAGATACAAAAGTAATTTGTACTGCTATGGTAGAGGATAAAGTACCACCGTTTTTAAAGAATACAGGTACAGGATGGGTAACTGCTGAATATTCAATGTTACCTGGTTCTACTCAGCATAGAAAAATCAGAGCTTCATCAAAAGGAAGAATTGATGGTAGGAGTCAAGAGATACAAAGGTTAATAGGAAGAGCTTTGAGGTCTGTTGTAAATTTAGAAGATTTAGGTGAAAGAACTGTATGGATAGATTGCGATGTTATACAAGCAGATGGAGGAACTAGAACAGCGTCTATAACAGGGGCTTTTGTGGCTTTAGTTGATGCGCTTTATGCATTGTATAAAGAAGGTACTATTTTTTATATACCAATAAAGGACTTCTTGGCAGCAATCAGTGTTGGAATAGTAGAGGGTAATAGGCTACTTGATTTATGTTATGTAGAGGATTCAAGTGCTAAGGTTGACATGAATATAGTAATGACAGGTAATAAAGAATTTGTAGAAATACAAGGTACTGGAGAAGAAGCTCCATTTTCTATGGATGATTTGAATGAATTATTAAGATTAGCACAAAAGGGTAATCAAGAATTGATAGATAAACAAAAAGAAGTGCTTGGTGAGATTGCTAAGCTAGTTGGACAAGAAAAACCGACAGAAGGAGAAAAAGAAGATGAGTAAAATAGATATAGTAGTTTCAACAGGTAATAAGCATAAAATAGAAGAAATAAAGGATATTCTTATGGAATTACCAATTAACGTATTATCAAAAAATGATGTGGGACTAGAAAGCTTAGATGTAGTTGAAGATGGAGAAACCTTAGAAGAGAATGCATTAAAAAAAGCATCAGAGATTTCAAAGAGAGTAAACAAAATAGTTATAGCTGATGATACAGGTTTATTTGTTGATAAACTCGGAGGTAGGCCTGGAGTATATTCTTCGAGATATGCGGGCGAAGAAGCTACTTTTGAAGATAATAATAAAAAATTATTAAAAGAGCTAGAAAATGTACCAATGGAAGAGAGAACGGCTAAATTTATGACTGTTATAGCTATAGTAATGCCAGATGGTGCATATGATACAGTTATAGGAGAATGTAAAGGAAAGATAGCTTTTACTCCTAAAGGTAATGGTGGATTTGGTTATGACCCATTGTTTATAGTTGATGGATATGATAAGACTTTTGCTGAACTAGGTAATGATTTAAAAAATAAAATTAGTCATAGAGCTAAGGCTTTAAATAAGCTAAGAGAAAAAATAAGAACTATCATAGGGAATGGTAGAAAATGAAACTAATAGTAATGAGTGATACTCATGGTCAAACCAATGAAATAATAAATATAATAAATGATATTAATGATGCAGATTTAGTTATACATTTAGGGGATTATGCTAAAGATGCAAAAAAAATAAGTGAACACATTAAACAAGACATTGTATATGTTAAAGGAAATTGTGACTTTAGAGGAAAAAATACCAACGAAGATGAAATATTACATATACAAGGAAAAAAGATATTTCTTACTCATGGACATAAATATGGTATTAAATATAGTTTGAATGGTATATACTATAAGGCAAAGGAAATTAATGCTGATATTGTATTATTTGGACATAGTCATGTTCCATTAGGGGTAGTGCATGATGATATCCTATTTTTTAATCCAGGTAGTCCTACTATACCTAGAGGTATGAGTAAAAAAAGTTATGGAATAATAGAAATAAATAAAAAAATTGATTTTAAACATCAAATAATAGGATAGAGGGCATTGAAAACAACCCAATTATAAATAAAATAAAAAAATTCTACTTTTTTCTACAAAAAGTGTTGACAAGTATAAAACACCATGGTATAATTCAATATTGTCGGCAGTAAGAAATGCGGGTGTAGCTCAGTGGTAGAGCCCTGGCCTTCCAAGCCAGTTGCGAGGGTTCGATTCCCTTCACCCGCTCCAT
>NZ_ARZA01000026.1 GCF_000387765.1 Caldisalinibacter kiritimatiensis | reverse complement strand
CTCAGCAGATACTTCTATTCCGTATATGTCTTTTAATTGATCATGTATATCCCTTGTTGATATACCCCTCGCATATAGTAATATTACTTGTTCTTCTGTACCTGAAATATTTCTTACTTTAATTATTTCTCTTAAAACTTCTCTTGGTAATGTTGACATAGAAAAACACCTTTCTGGTTTTGATTTCTAGTATTAATTATTGTCAGAAAGGAGTTTTGTTTTTCACTTAAGCACAGATTTTTTTATACTACCGTTTATTAAAAAGTTTTTTTATTAAATGTTCATTAGCCTCTTCAATTGAGTTAAATTTATTATTAAGTGCAAAGGCTTTACGCCTTATGTATTCAACACTTCTTTCTACATGACCTTTTCATTTCCACTACATATATTACAAAATCTAAAATTAAAACCATAATAAAGTGATAGCTTTAAAAGCTCTTCCGTAGGAATCTTTTTTGTTTTATTTACAAACTTTTTAACTGCTTGTTTTATATTATCATACACAAAAATTTTATATACTCCACCTTCATGATTTATGAATTTAACATGTGCATCTAAAAAGTTTTTCATTTTTTGATTAGGATAAATGTATGCGTATCTATAGGAACTTTTAGCAGTTGTAAATATTGCTATGTGTAAATTTTTCACTTTACCGTTTATATTAAGCTTTAAATGCCCCCAATCAAATTCAACTACTTCACCAAAATCATATTCTTGTCTTATATATGCCTCTTTAGCTTTATTTTTCTTTTCTCTTACATAATTACATACCGTAGAATAACTTATTTCATAACCTTCATCAACTAAAGCTTCATGTATATCTATTGCCTTCATCTGTTGTTTTTTCTTCCACTAGATCTTTTGATTTCATTTTCTTTTAAATAGTTGTCTATCTTTTCTATTATTTCATCTGTGAGCACCATTCTTTTTCTATTGGAACTATCATATTTAGGTTTACTTACTATCTCCTCTATAATTTCCTTTTTATTTACACCTTCTTTCATAAGCTCTTCTTTTTTTATTTCATATTCTTTAATATATTTTCGTATTGTTTTTCTAGCATTCCCAGTTTCTCTATGTATTTGCCACTGAGATTTACCTTCTCTAAAGTGTGATAGTATTATTTCTTGCTTTTGCACTAAACTAATCATCCCCTTATCCTCCCCTATGAATTATCATAGGGTTATTTTACATTTCCTCTAGGGGATTTTTCAATTATTATACTAGGGTAATTTTAATTTATCATAAACAAAATTTAGTTAAAACGTTTTATACTAGATAAACTTAGAGAAAATTGTTACAATTATGGTTGCAGGATATATTTAGGTAGTGTAAAAAGAATTATGAAAAGTTAGAGCAAAGATTGGATATACTCTAAAATGAC
>NZ_ARZA01000025.1 GCF_000387765.1 Caldisalinibacter kiritimatiensis | reverse complement strand
ATTCGAACCCGCGACCCTCGCCTTGGCAAGGCGATGCTCTACCACTGAGCCACTTCCGCACGTGCTGGATTCACCAGAATTTTAAATTGAATTTTTTTATTTTACATTTTACATTTTTAATTTTACATTCACTACAAAGTAGTGTTATGGTGCGGGTGGAGGGACTCGAACCCCCACGCCGAAGGCACTAGATCCTAAGTCTAGCGCGTCTGCCAATTCCGCCACACCCGCAGAACAGTGGTGACCCATCGGCGACTCGAACGCCGGACACCCTGATTAAAAGTCAGGTGCTCTACCA
>NZ_ARZA01000024.1 GCF_000387765.1 Caldisalinibacter kiritimatiensis | reverse complement strand
ACAAATTAGGACTTTGAAAATTGAACAGTGCAAAGCCAGTTGAGTTTCAGATAAACTTTCAATTTGAGAGTTTGATCCTGGCTCAGGACGAACGCTGGCGGCGTGCCTAACACATGCAAGTCGAGCGAAGCTTACCTCATGATTCCTTCGGGTTGATTGAGACTAAGCTTAGCGGCAGACGGGTGAGTAACGCGTGAGAAACCTGCCCTACACAGGGGGATAGCCTCGGGAAACCGGGATTAATACCCCATAAAACTCTAGTAGCGCATGCTACATGGGTCAAAACTCCGGTGGTGTAGGATGGTCTCGCGTCCCATTAGCTAGTTGGTGAGGTAACGGCTCACCAAGGCGACGATGGGTAGCCGGCCTGAGAGGGTGAACGGCCACACTGGAACTGAGACACGGTCCAGACTCCTACGGGAGGCAGCAGTGGGGAATATTGCACAATGGGGGAAACCCTGATGCAGCGACGCCGCGTGAGCGATGAAGGCCTTCGGGTCGTAAAGCTCTGTCCTAAGGGAAGAATTTTGACGGTACCTTAGGAGGAAGCCCCGGCTAACTACGTGCCAGCAGCCGCGGTAATACGTAGGGGGCGAGCGTTGTCCGGAATTACTGGGCGTAAAGGGTGCGTAGGCGGCCCTGCAAGTCAGGTGTGAAAGCCCTCGGCTCAACCGAGGTAAGCACTTGAAACTGTAGGGCTTGAGTGCAGGAGAGGAGAGCGGAATTTCTAGTGTAGCGGTGAAATGCGTAGATATTAGAAGGAACACCAGTGGCGAAGGCGGCTCTCTGGACTGCAACTGACGCTGAGGCACGAAAGCGTGGGGAGCGAACAGGATTAGATACCCTGGTAGTCCACGCCGTAAACGATGAGCGCTAGGTGTCGGGGTCGCCAGACTTCGGTGCTGCAGCTAACGCATTAAGCGCTCCGCCTGGGGAGTACGGTCGCAAGACTGAAACTCAAAGGAATTGACGGGGGCCCGCACAAGCAGCGGAGCATGTGGTTTAATTCGAAGCAACGCGAAGAACCTTACCAGGGCTTGACATCCCTCGGACCGTCCTAGAGATAGGACTTTCCCTTCGGGGACTGAGGTGACAGGTGGTGCATGGTTGTCGTCAGCTCGTGTCGTGAGATGTTGGGTTAAGTCCCGCAACGAGCGCAACCCTTGCCTTTAGTTGCCATCAGGTAATGCTGGGCACTCTAGAGGGACTGCCGGTGACAAACCGGAGGAAGGTGGGGATGACGTCAAATCATCATGCCCCTTATGCCCTGGGCTACACACGTGCTACAATGGCCGG
>NZ_ARZA01000023.1 GCF_000387765.1 Caldisalinibacter kiritimatiensis | reverse complement strand
TAACAGAATATGGTAAATAGGTATTATATAAGGTATAATAATAGATAAAGGAATTAAATTGCATTTATAGTATATGGAACATTGAGTTATAGAAAGTGTAGGTTGAGGAGGGATAATGATTAAAAAGGTTAGTTTAACTATTATAAGTGTAATATTGTTGTTTACAATTATTACAACAGTAAAAGGATTAGGTACCTTTGAAAAACTTGTATTAAAAGAATATAAAAATTATAACAAAGTAGATTTATTTACTGAAATAGAAATATATAAATTTAATGGAGCAAAATATTCTATAAGAAACGATAATGACATTACAAAAATAAATCAATTATTAAATGAATTAAAAAAACTTAGAATTTTAAAATTACAAG
>NZ_ARZA01000022.1 GCF_000387765.1 Caldisalinibacter kiritimatiensis | reverse complement strand
CGAACCCCCGACACACGGATTAGAAGTCCGTTGCTCTATCCAGCTGAGCTATAGGCGCATAAAAATCAATTCTAAATTTTAAATGCTAAATTCTAAATTAAAAATCTTTTTATTTTTAATTTTACATTTCACTGCTACAGCAGTGTTTTTATGGAGCGGGTGAAGGGAATCGAACCCTCGCAACTGGCTTGGAAGGCCAGGGCTCTACCA
>NZ_ARZA01000021.1 GCF_000387765.1 Caldisalinibacter kiritimatiensis | reverse complement strand
AAGGAAGAGAGAATATTTGTAAAATTATTATCGAAAAGCGAAAGGCGAACAGCGAATAGCTGAGAAACAACAAGATTGATTTTACATCATATTTTTGAAATTAAGCCCATATAATGGTTATATCAAAATAAATGTGTTATACCATTTGACAAAAATACGCTGTATAGAATATACTAAATGTGAAAATATGATTACACGAAGGGGGCTCATTATGGATAGAGATTTAGCTTTGAATCTTGTTAGAGTTACTGAGGCTGCAGCTTTAGGATGTGCTAGATATATGGGAAGGGGAGATAAAATAATAGCAGACCAAGCGGCAGTTGATGGAATGAGGAGTATGTTTGATACTATAGATATTGATGGTGTAGTAGTTATAGGCGAAGGAGAAATGGATGAAGCTCCTATGTTGTACATAGGGGAACAAATAGGAAAGGCAGATGAAGACTGTCCTAAAGTAGATATAGCGGTAGACCCATTAGATGGCACAACTGCAGTAGCTAAAGGGTTACCAAATGCAATAGCAGTAGTGGCTATGGCACCAAGGGGATGTTTATTACATGCACCAGATATGTACATGGAAAAAATAGCTGTCGGTCCAAAGGCAGCTGGAGTTATAGATTTAGATGCATCTGTTGAAGATAATTTAAAAGCAGTAGCTAAGGCTTTAAATAAGGATATTTCTGACATAACAGTAACTATTCTAGATAGAGAAAGACATGAGGATTTAATAAATAAAGTCAGAGAAGCAGGAGCGAGGATAAAATTGTTTGGTGATGGTGATGTTGCTGCTGCAATAGCAACGTGCTTTGAACATTCAGGAGTAGACATACTTATGGGAATAGGAGGAGCACCTGAAGGAGTAATAGGTGCAGCTGCATTAAAATGTATGGGAGGAGAATTTCAAGGAAGATTAGTACCTATGAACGATGAAGAAAGAGAACGATGCAAAAAAATGGGAATTGGAGATATAAATAAAGTACTAACTATGGAAGAGTTAGCAAAGGGAGACCAAATATTCTTTGCAGCTACAGGTATTTCAGATGGAGAACTACTTAAAGGCGTAGTTTATTATGAGAACAATACAGCAAAAACACATTCTATGGTTACTAGAGCAAAGACAGGTACTATAAGGTTTATAGAAGCAATTCATAAATTAGATAAGAAACCTAAGTATGCGAAGTAAATCAGGTACAAGGTACAAGATACTAGGTACTGGTTTTAGTTATTGAGGGACGCCCACGTCCCTCAATTTGCTTCTGTCTAGGGACGTGGGCGTCCCTAGACAACTAAAAATCAGCAAATTCCATATTCTCTACTACTCTATTACTCTATTACTCTAATCCTCTACTACTCTATTCTTTTAATCAGTATATTTTTTAACGAAAAGCGAGCATCGAGTGGCGAATAGCCGCTTTCTCGTTCATTTTTACGACTTTTTTTATGCTGACCGTCTTTTTTGCGTTAACTTGTACGCAATACGTCCACTCGTACGTAAATTCCTACGTATTAATTATTGACTTATTTATCACAAAGTGATACTATAACAATGATTGAAAATAATAACAATCATATAAATACCCACCTATTACTCTTTTCTATATAAATCCCGTATACAAATATGAAGAATTTGGTAAAAATAAAGTTGATAGTGTTTTTTGGAGGTGTAGTTTTGAATCGGAGTGAATTAAGTGATAAAAAATTAAATGATTTAAGAGAAACAGCAAAGCAATTAGGAATGAAAGGGTATAGTAAATATAAAAAGCAAGAACTTATAGATAAAATCATAGAACGTGTTGAAAAAGAGAATAAGCAAAAAGAAAAAGAAAAGCATAAACAAAATTTACCTGAAAGGTTAACTGAAGAGATAGAACAAAGTGAAGAAATATTAGTTGCAGAAGGGATACTAGAGCTTCATTCAGATGGATATGGATTTTTAAGACGAGATAACTATCTATCTAGTAGTGAAGATATTTATATATCGCCTTCTCAGATAAGGAGATTTAACTTAAGGACAGGAGATAAGATATTTGGTATAACTAGACCACCTAAAGCTGGTGAGAAATATAAAGCGCTTTTATATGTACAAAAGGTTAATGACGAAGACCCTGAAACAGCAACTAAAAGACCAGATTTTGATACATTAACACCTATTTATCCAAATGAAAGAATAAAATTAGAGACAGCACCAAGTGAATTAGCAACTAGAATGATAGATTTAATAGCGCCTATCGGTAAAGGTCAAAGGGGTATGATAGTAGCTCCTCCAAAGGCAGGTAAAACAATTTTACTTAAAAAAATAGCTAATAGTATTGCACAAAACCATCCAGAAATAGAAATAATAATATTACTTATAGATGAGAGACCAGAGGAAGTAACAGATATGCAACGTTCAGTTAAAGGTGATGTAGTGTATTCAACCTTCGATGAACTTCCAAAGCATCATATAAAAGTGGCAGAAATGGTATTAGAAAGAGCTAAAAGGCTGGTTGAACATGGAAAAGATGTTGTAATATTATTAGATAGTATTACTAGATTAGCTAGGGCATATAATCTTACTATACCATCAACAGGTAGGACGTTATCGGGAGGACTTGACCCAGGAGCATTGCATAAACCTAAGAGATTCTTTGGTGCAGCTAGAAATATTGAAAATGGTGGCAGTCTTACTATATTAGCTACAGCTTTGATTGAGACTGGTAGTAGGATGGATGACGTTATATTCGAAGAGTTTAAAGGTACAGGAAATATGGAGGTACATTTGGATAGAAGATTATCAGAAAAAAGAGTATTCCCTGCTATTGATATTAATAAATCTGGTACTAGACGTGAAGATTTATTGTTAACTCAAAGAGAGCTTGAGACAATTTGGAGTATAAGAAAAGCTATAAGCAACGCTCAAGTAATAGATGTGACTGAAAGATTATTAAATCAACTAGTTTCAACAAAAACTAATGAAGGGTTTATACAAAAGACTAGAAGAAAAATGTTTGATTAATAATAAATAAGAAAATTATAGAACTAAATATTTACTTCACAGTATTTACTTAGTATAATAATGTCTTGAAAATAATAATTTGGTGTGCTATAATATACTAGTTAAAAATTGTGGATTATGAATCTGTATATAAAAATTAAGTATTAAAGAAAGAGGTGATTTCAGTGAAAAAAGGAATCCATCCAGAATACAAAAAAGCAGTTGTACATTGTGCGTGCGGAAATACATTTGAAACAGGATCAGTTAAAGGTGAATTAAAAGTAGAAATTTGTTCACAATGTCATCCATTCTATACAGGACGTCAAAAACTTGTTGATAAAGGTGGCCGTGTTGAGCAATTCAAGAAAAAATATGGTCTTAAATAAAATGTACTTGGTTGCTAGGTTAGATGCCATAATGGCTCTAACCTTTATTTTTGCTGTTTTAAAAACGTAAAATAAGATGAGGATAATACGTAAGATATAAAAATAAAGCATTTACATACGTAATAACACTGTACCTCATATTGCAATGTACTAAATATCCAGTATCCGTAAATATAATTTTACATTTTCAATTTTAAATTTTAATTTTTTTATACAAAGGAGGACCATTCAATGTATGGACCAAATCATCATGGTTGGATTGAAGTGATTGTAGGCCCTATGTATAGTGGTAAAAGTGAAGAGCTTATAAGAAGGTTAAGAAGAGCTCAAATAGCTAAGCAAAAAATAAAGGTATTTAAGCCTTCTATGGATGATAGATATAGTGTAAATGAAGTGGTATCCCATAATGGAGAAAAAATCATGGGAGAAAGTATAAAAAAAGCAAAAGAGATTTATGACCTTATCGAGCCGGATACCGAAGTCGTTGGAATAGATGAAGTACAGTTTTTTGACCAAGAAATTATAGACATATGCGCAGATTTAGCTGATAGAGGATTAAGAGTGATAGTGGCTGGATTAGATATGGACTTTAGAGGAGAACCTTTTGGTCCTACACCTAAATTAATGGCTATTGCTGAATTTGTAGACAAGCTAACAGCTGTTTGTGTTGTTTGCGGAAATCCGGCAAATAGAACACAAAGATTGATAGATGGAAAGCCTGCGAGTTATAATGACCCTACAATTTTAGTGGGTGCTACTGAAAGCTATGAAGCAAGGTGTAGGTTACACCATGAAGTTCCTAATAAAAGAAATAATGGATAATTATCATTAGGACTGGATACATCCAGTCCATTTTATTATCTAATAAAGTATAGTTATTGTATAGCTTATAATCAAGCGAAATGCAAGCTTTAATAGCATAGGGAATATATGCAAGATTATTATCGAAAAGCGAGAGGCGAATACCTAATATCAAAAAAACGACTTTGTCATTTTTTCTGTAACATCTTTTATATCTCCTCCATATAATGATATTGTCTAGAAAATAAGTGGAAAATTTGAAGGGAGGCTTATTAATGGCTGATAAGCAATGTGGATTATTTGGAGGATTATTTGATGGAGGTAGTGAATTATTATTCTTCTTCTTGTTACTAGTTATTTTATTCTGTAACTGCTACGGAGGATTTGGTAAGTACTAAAAACAAAATTACACAAACTAAAAGAGAGCTTGAAAAAGCTCTCTTTTAGTTTATATATAATAAAGCAAAAAAATACCTGAGGAATTAATCCTCAGGATATACTTAACAACATAGTTATATATCTAAATAAGGGGACTTATTTAGATGAATTATTTAAACGGTTTATATAAATAATATCATATAGTTTGTTATAAGTAATCATGCAAATTCTGGATATATATTAGTAATAGAAATAGAAGTTGATAAAGTTTACTTTTATATAGATATTAACTGATAGCTGTTACTATATTTGAATAACAGGAAAGTATAAATACGGATAGATTAAGTTATGTCTTTTTCTTGTTAATATATGTGAAAATAAGATATAATAATATATGACAAACATTATATTAGAGAGTAGGGAGATGCAATGTCAAAAATAAAAGATGTAATAAGAAAGCCTAAGCATATAACTAGTATAGGTGGTCAAGCTTTAATAGAAGGTGTTATGATGAAAGGACCTAAACATATCGCTATTGCTGTTAGAAAGCCAGATGGTGATATTGAACTAAAAAAACAAAAACTGAGTACTTGGTCTACCAAGTATAAATTTTTAAAGATACCTTTTATTAGAGGTAGTGTAGCATTAATTGAGGCGATGGTCATTGGAGTAAAATCCTTAATGTATTCAGCAGAATTTTATGAAGAGGAAGAAGATATTGAACCAAGTAAATTTGATAAATTTCTAGAGAAAATTTTTAAAGACAAAACTGAAGATGTAATGATATATTTCTCTGTTTTCTTATCTTTGTTAATAGCAATAGGAGCCTTTATGTTAGGACCTTCATTTTTAGCTAATTTCTTAAAGACTAAAATTAATAATAGTTTAATTTTAAATTTAATTGAAGGATTTATTAGAATATCTATATTTCTATTATATGTTTATGTAGTTTCAAGAATGGATGATATATATAGGGTGTTCCAATATCATGGAGCAGAGCATAAGTCTATTCATTGCTATGAACATGGAGAAGAACTAACTGTTGAAAATGCTAGAAAATATACAACTCTTCATCCTAGATGTGGAACTAGCTTTTTGTTTAATGTTATGATTATAAGTATACTTGTTTTCTCTTTATTTGGTTGGCCTAATCCTTTAATGAGGTTTATATCTAGAATAGTAATGCTACCAGTAATTGCAGGGATATCTTATGAGATAAATAAGGTTGTAGGAAAAAGCGATAGTATGATTGCCCGTATTATATCATATCCAGGATTGATGCTACAAAAGCTTACAACAAATGAACCAGATGATTCACAGCTTGAAGTAGGATTAGAAGCATTGAAGGCCGTATTAGTAGAAGACAAGGAGGCAGATTCTTGGTAAAAGCTATGACTGTTGAGCAATTACTTAAAAAGGGAATAGAAATTTTACAAGAAGGGGATTTATCAAATCCCTTTCTTGATGCACAATTATTACTATGTTATGCACTTAATGTAGATAAAATATATATTTATACACAGAAGGATAGGCAGGTTAACGAAGAAAATGTGGATAACTTTTTACGATTAGTGGACAAACGAAAGTCAGGCTATCCTTTACAATATATAATCCGTAAACAAGAGTTCATGGGACTTGATTTTTTTGTTAAAGAAGGAGTTTTAGTACCTAGACCAGATACAGAGATTTTAGTTGAGACAGTAATAAATATTGTTGAAAAAGGACAATTCAAAGATAAAGATGAGTTAAAAATAGTTGATATAGGAGCTGGTAGTGGAGCTATAACATTGAGTTTAGCTCATTATATAAAAAATGCTTTTGTGTATTCCGTAGATATAAGTGAAGAAGCTTTAAAAGTAGCTAAGAAAAATTGTGATAATATGAATTTACAAGACAGAGTCAAGTTCTTGCAAGGTGATTTGTTGAACCCATTAAAAGAATATAATCTTCTTAAAAATATAGATATAATAGTATCAAATCCACCTTATATACCATCAAAAGACATAGAAGATTTACAAACGGAAGTGTCAAAATATGAACCAAGATTAGCTCTAGATGGTGGCGAAGATGGTCTTAAATATTATAGAAGAATAATAGAGCAAAGTACAGATTATTTAGTAGATGGTGGTTTATTAGCCTTTGAAATTGGATATGACCAAGGAAAGGAAGTATCAGAACTTCTTAGACAAAATAAAAACTTTGAAGATATAAGGGTAATAAAAGATTTAGCAGGACATGACAGAGTGGTAGTGGGGAAGATAATTTACAATTGAGAAATTACAATTCGACTGAAGCAAATATTAAGGGACGTGGGCGTCCCTCAATAACAAAAGATAACAAAAGGGATGTTGTTTTGCACGTTTTTTAAGCTAAGAACTAAGAGCTAAGAGCTACTTAAGGAAAGGGAGTTTAAATTTATGCCGCAACTTTTAAAACTTTTTATAACCTTTTTAAAAATAGGGGCCTTCACCTTTGGAGGCGGATATGCTATGATACCACTTATTGAAACTGAAGTAGTTGATAAAAATGGATGGCTGGAAAGTGAGGAATTTTTAGATGTTATAGCTATATCACAGTCAGCACCTGGAGCAATAGCTGTAAATAGTTCTCTATTTATTGGCTATAGAGTTTCAGGGACATTAGGAGCTTTAGCTTGTATGTTAGGAGTAGTATTACCTTCATTTATAATAATACTTATTATATCTGCCTTTTTATATCAGTATAGAGATAATAGGGTTGTAGAGAAGATATTTCTAGGTGTAAGACCAGCAGTCGTAGCATTAATAGCATCAGCAGTATATAAGTTAATAAAAACGTCAAAGATAGAAAGGAAACTGTTAATTGTATCATTGTTAGCTTTGATAGGAATATTAGTAGGAGTAAGTCCTGTTGTTGAAATTATTCTAGCTGGATTAGGTGGAGTTGCTTTTTTGAAATATAAGGAAAGGACAGGAGAATTATAATGTTATTAAAATTATTTGTTTCATTTTTAAAAATAGGACTTTTTAGCTTCGGTGGGGGCTATGCTATGCTTCCACTTATTCGTCAGGAAGTTATAGATATACATGGTTGGATTACTTCCAGTGATTTTATTGACATATTAGCTATATCACAAATAACTCCTGGTCCTATAGCAATAAATAGTGCAACTTTTCTAGGATATAAAATAGCTGGAGTATTAGGTTCTATAGTAGCAACACTAGCTGTAATTATCCCTTCAACTATAATAATCTTGACAATAGCACACTTTTTTAATAAATATAAGGATTCTAAATATGTTGAGTGGGCGTTTAAAGGGATAAGACCTGTGGTGTTAGGGCTTATAGCTTCAGCTGCAGTATTAGTTGCTAAAGATGCGTTTATAGACGTAAAGAGTGTTTTAATTGCTGGGATGATATTTTACATATTAGTATTTAGGAAAACACATCCTATTTTAGCAATAGTATTAGCTGGAGTTTTGGGGGTTGCTATGTATTAAAGTAAATATTTTCATCACAAATCCAAAATTTTACACAACACTACCCAAAAGTTAGAGAATATGTTATAATATTAATTTAGATGACTACTTTTCAGAGGTGAAGAAAATGTTAGAAAAATTAGATTTCTTAGAAGAAAAATATAAAGAGTTAAGTAAAAAAATATCAGACCCAGAAGTGATAAGCAATACATCAGAGTGGCAGAAATATGTAAAAGAACATGCACAATTAGAGCCGATAATTCAAAAATATAAAGAATACAAAGAAGTAAACGAGCAATTAAACGATGCAAAAGAAATGTTAAAAGAAAAATTAGATGATGACTTTAAGGAAATGGTTAAAGAAGAAATTAAAGAACTAACTGCTAGGGATGAAGAATTAACTCAAGAGCTTAAGTTGTTATTAATACCAAAAGACCCTAATGATGAAAAGAATGTTATTATGGAAATACGTGCAGGAGCAGGTGGAGATGAAGCAGGTATTTTCGCAGGTGATTTATTTAGAATGTACTCTAGATATGCAGAAAGAAATGGTTGGAAAGTAGAACTAATGAGTTCAAATAGCCAAGGAGTAGGTGGGTTCAAAGAAGTAGTAGTTATGATAAAGGGTAAAGGAGCCTATTCAAGATTAAAATATGAAAGTGGAGTACACAGAGTTCAAAGAGTGCCTGCTACTGAATCAAGTGGTAGAATTCATACATCTACTGCAACTGTTGCTGTTTTGCCAGAAGTTGACGATATAGACATAGAAATTAATCCTAATGATGTAAGAATAGATGTTTTCCGTTCATCAGGTAATGGAGGGCAGCACGTTAACACAACAGATTCAGCTGTAAGACTAACACATATCCCAACAGGAATGGTAGTTTCTTGTCAAGATGAAAAATCACAATTAAAAAATAAAGAAAAGGCATTTAAAATATTAAAAGCGAGATTATATGATAAATATCAAGCTGAAAGAGATGCAGAAGTAGCAGAGGCTAGAAGAAGCCAGGTTGGAACAGGAGATAGAAGTGAAAGAATTAGAACTTATAACTTCCCACAGGGTAGAATAACTGACCATAGAATAAACCTTACAGTATATAAACTAGATGCTTTCCTAGATGGAGATATAGATGAGATGATAGATTCCCTTATTACAACAGACCAAGCAGAAAAATTAAAACAAGTTGAATAAGACTAAGTATAGAGCGGAGGTTCATGCCTCCGCCTAAAAAGGTTTTTTGAAAAATAATAGAAAAGCTTATATAGACATATAACTTTAACAAATTATTCATTAAAATTCTCGTAACAATATGATAATATAGTTTACGGGACGTTAGAAATGTGTGAATTTTATGACAAGCAATAATAATATTATTAAAGTATTATTTCTTAACTATTAAGATTAATAATTTATTTAATAAACGTTCAGGAGATGATACAATTGGAACATAATTTAACTTTCTTATTAGACATAGCTCTTATACTTATTTTCGCAAATATAGGAGGGTATATAAGTAAAAAACTAAAACAACCCTCAGTTTTAGGACAAATATTAGCAGGTCTTTTAGTAGGACCATCGGTACTAAATTTAATTAATACAGGTGTATCTATTAGCCATATGGCTGAAATCGGAGTAATATTACTTATGTTTATAGCAGGACTTGAAACAGACCTTCGTGACCTTAAAGCTTCAGGTAAATCTTCTACGTTTATTGCGATAGGTGGTATAGTAGTTCCTTTATTGGCTGGTATTTTGGCAATATATTTGACCAAGCCAGGAGCAGATTTTACAGAAGCACTTTTTGTAGGTGTTATATTAACTGCTACTAGTGTAAGTATTACAGTACAAGCTTTAAGAGAGTTAGGTAAGCTAAGAACTAGACAAGGAATAGGGATTTTAGGTGCTGCTATAATAGATGATGTTGCAGGAATAATAATTTTAACTTTAGTTGTAGGTATTGCAGCTCCGTCTGAAAGTGTTAGTATATTTTTAGTTATAGGGAAAATAGTATCTTTCTTTATTCTATCTATTGTAGTAGGTATAGTCTTTTCAAAGCTATTAACAAAGTATTCAGATATAGTTAGTAGAGAAAACAGAATTTTAACTGCTGCACTTATATTTTGTTTCTTGCTTGCGTTTATAGCAGAAGAGCTTGGAGTTGCAGCTATTATCGGAGCATACTTTACAGGAGTATTATTTTCAACTACTCCTCATAGAAATAGAGTTTCTCATGAAATCCAAAGAATCGCATATTCACTATTTACTCCAATATTCTTTATGAATATAGGATTAAATGTTAGATTAGATCATATTGGAGGAACGATAGGTATAAGTATAGCACTTATATTAGCGGCAATATTAGGTAAGGTTATAGGATGTGGTATTGGTGCTAAACTTTCTAATTTTAAGACAAGAGAAGCTTTACAGATTAGTATTGGTATGATTCCAAGGGCTGAGGTTGCACTTATTGTTGCTAATTTAGGTTTAAAAATGCAGATTATAGGACATGAAATTTTTACTTCTACTATTCTGATAGTATTAGCTACTACTATAGTTACTCCACCGCTTTTAAAATTAGCATTTAACAATGATGCAGATGAACTACCTATGCAACAAGATTGTGTATAAAATAATATGAAATGGATTTTTAGCTAGTAACTGATAGCTAAAAGCCAATAGCCAAAAAGCGGCTTTGCCGCTTTTTTATAACTTCACCGTAATAATTATACCTATTATAAACCCAATAACTAAGCCAACAGTAGAAGACCTTCCTTTATAAAGGGTTTTAGAATTAGGTATAATTTCTCCACATGTGATATACAGCATTGTACCACCAGCAAAAGACATACATAAAGCAATAAAAGTTTGTGATACACTTCCGAGAACTGCTCCTATAAATGCTCCTATACCGGTAGGGATGCCTGAAATAAGTGTTAATAACAATACTTTTAATTTAGAAAAACCGCTTATTCTGAGAGGGGTAGCCATAGCTATTCCTTCTGGTAAATCATGAAGGGCTATTATTAACGCCATCTTTATACCTATTTCTCTCGTAAACATGAAGCCTGAGCCTACAGCTAATCCTTCTGGCAAATTATGTATAGCTATTCCAATACCCATTATAATTCCAGTCTTTAAAAAGCTTTCTTTTCGAGTGGTAAAACTAGATATGTGACTTTCCGGGATAAAATCTTCTATAATAAAAACTAATAATATACCTAAGATAAGCCCCACTATTTCAATCCATAATCCTCCTATAGAGTAGGATTCAGGTAATAGGTCAAAAGTTACTACAGCTAACATTAATCCTGCTGTTGCACCTAATAACATTCCTAGAAACTTGTCATTTGGATTGAAAATAGACAAAGCAACTATTCCACCTAATCCTGTTCCTGCGATTCCAACTATAAAACCTATTATGGTAGTTGCAAAAACATTATCCATATCAGCACTCCTTATAAAATAAATTGATTAAGGGTTGATAATTATAGTTAATATTTATTCTAGTATGGGTAAATAAATGACAAGATTTCTAATCTTACGTTTTAATACTAGACCTTGGTTCTTCATTACGATATAATATATTCTTGAAAATTGTAGATAATAGAAAAAAAGATTAGAAAGGGAAAGAAGATGAAAGTATTGAAAACTAAAGTATTAAAAATAGATATTAATAATTTAGAAAAACAAAAAATTGAACAAGGGGCAGAAATATTAAAAAGAGGAGGCACTGTTGCCTTTCCCACAGAAACAGTGTACGGTCTAGGAGCCAATGCTTTAGATGAAAAAGCAATATCTAAGATATTTAAAGCAAAGGGAAGACCTCAAGATAATCCATTAATTGTACATATAGCAGAGATTGAGCAATTATACGATATAGTAGAGGAAGTACCACAAAGAGCCTTAGATTTAATAGAAAGATTTTGGCCTGGGCCTTTAACGATTATATTTAAGAAAAATTCAAAGGTTCCAGACAGAATAACTGGAGGACTTTCAACTGTAGCCATAAGAATGCCTAATCACCCTATCGCATTGAAGTTAATAAAGGAAGCTAATTTACCTATAGCAGCTCCTAGTGCAAATACATCTGGTAGACCTAGCCCTACTGACGCATCCCATGTTATAGAAGATTTAACTGGTAAAATAGATATGATAATAGACGGAGGAGCAACAGGTATAGGTGTAGAATCAACAGTATTAGACCTGTCAACAGAGATACCTACTATTCTTAGGCCAGGTGGAGTTACTAAAGAGGATTTACTAACTATTTTTCCTAAAGTTGAGTTTGACCCTGCATTAGAATTAAAGAATAAAAACATAATACCTAAATCTCCAGGACAAAAGTATAGACATTATTCACCGGAGGCAGAAATGATTATTGTAACAGGGGAAATACACAATATGATTGAAAAAATAAATGAGTTGACAAGTGAATACCAAAAAGAAGGTAAAAAAGTAGGAATAATAGCTACAAATCAAACTAAGGATAAGTATAATAATGAAAATTTAATTGTAGTAGGAGATAGAAGGAAGTTAGAAACTATTTCAAGAAATTTATTTAAGACTTTGAGAGAATTCGATAAAATTGGGGTAGATATAATAATAGCTGAAGGAGTAACAGAAGAAGGACTAGGCAAAGCTATAATGAATAGAATGAATAAAGCTGCAGGTGGAAGGGTAATAAAAATAAATTAAAAATGTAAAATTAAAAATTTAAAATTATTTTGGTCTTTTGCCACTCGCTGCTCGATTTTCGTTAAAAAGTATACTGATTAAGAGAATAGAGTAGTAGAGGATTAGAGTAATAGAGGATTAGAGTAATAGAGGATTAGAGTAATAGAGGATTAGAGTAATAGAGTAGTAGAGAATAGGGAATTTGCTGATTTTTAGTTGTCGAGGGACGCCCACGTCCCTCGACAGAAGCAAATTAAGGGACGTGGGCGTCCCTCAATAACTAAATATATGATTTTATACGTTTTTTAGCACGTTATTTTTTACGTCTATTTGCGCGCTTTACATTTTCAATTTTAAATTGCATTAGAGGGTGGGATTTATATGAAACATATCTTATTTGTTTGCACAGGTAATACTTGTCGTAGCAGTATGGCTGAAGCTTTATTTAAAGATATGATTGAAAAAGCAGGAAAGGATATAAAAGGTCTAAAGGTAGCATCTGCAGGAGTATGTGCTATACCTAATCAACCAGCAACAGCTCAGGCCATTCATGCATTGAAAGAAGAAGGAATTGACCTATCTTCCCATAGGTCAAAGCCTTTAACTAAAGAAATGATAGATAAAGCGGATTTAATTCTTACAATGACAGTAAATCATAAAAATGCAGTATTACAAATGACTCCAGATGCAAAAGGTAAAGTATTTACCCTAAAAGAATATGCTTTGAAGGATATTAACATAGACGAGATATTAGATGAGTTAGGAGTTTTGTATAGTAGACTAAGGGAAAAAAGAGAAGAATTAATTACTAGAAGAGCAAAAGAAATTGAGGCACTAAAAAGAAGAAGAGAAAAAATAATAAAAGAATTAAATGAAATCGAAAATGAAATAAAAGAATGGCAAATGCAAATAGAGGCAGAATTAGAAGATGATAAGGCAGAGATAATGAGATTAGAAAAAAAGATACCAGAGTTGGATATTGTTGACCCCTTTGGCAAGCCAGTTGAAGAATATAAGAAGAGTGCTAAAGAAATAAAAGAAACTTTAACAAAGATTTTAGAAAAAATAATGGAAGAAATTAAAAATAACTAATAGGGAGGAATTTTATTATGAAAATTGCATTAGGTAGTGACCATGGAGGATATGAATTAAAGGAATATATAAAGGAGCATTTAGAAAACAAAGGCATAGATTTTGTTGACTATGGAACAGGCTCTACAGAATCAGTGGATTACCCTGAATATGGATATAAAGTAGCAAAAGCAGTAAAGGATGGAGAATGTGACAGAGGGATTATATGCTGTGGTACGGGAATAGGGATATCTATATCGGCTAATAAAGTTCCTGGTATAAGATGTGCACTATGTAGTGATTCATACTCAGCAAGAATGTCAAGGGAACATAATAATGCAAATGTGTTAGCACTAGGAGGTAGAGTAGTAGGTAAAGACCTAGCTTTTGAAATAGTAGACACATGGCTTAAAGCAGAGTTTCAAGGTGGAAGACATGAAAGAAGAGTTAATAAAATAAGTGATATTGAGAAGGAATTCACTAAATAGAAAATGGACTGGGTAACCAGTCCATTTTTATTACCTCATTTTTATTAATAAATGCTTCGAATATATATAGACGGTAAGATAAACAGTAAAAATATACTAACGTCAAGAACTAGATAATATATATTAGTATATGATAAAATGTTATATAGATAGATATTACATACAAGATACAAGTGGAGGGAATAAAGTGGAAAATAAACGTCCTTCGTGGGATGAATACTTTATGGAGATAATTCAAGTAGTGAAAAAACGGTCTACGTGTTTAAGAAGAAAAGTTGGAGCTGTCATTGTAAAGGATAAAAGAATTTTATCAACTGGATATAATGGTGCACCTACAGGTTTGAAACATTGCAGTGAAACAGGTTGCTTAAGGGACAAGCTAAAAGTTCCATCAGGACAAAGACATGAACTATGTAGAGGCTTACATGCTGAGCAAAATGCTATAGTACAAGCTGCAAATTCAGGAGTAAGCTTAGAAGGTGCTACTATATATGTTACAAACCAACCTTGCGTTGTATGTGCAAAAATGATAATAAATGCAGGAATCAAAAGAGTAGTATTTTGTGGAGATTATCCAGATGAACTTTCAACACAATTATTGGAACAAGCGAAGGTAGAATTAGTTAAATTTGACTAAAGATATAAATCATGGTATGGTGGGCCTAAGATTGACATAGCATTACTTATAAAGTAAAATCGAAGAGGGAATACTATTAATTAATTTAATGCTTAATATTAAGGAGTGTTAACATGGAAAAATATTATATACCATTTGTCATAGCATTAGTCGCAACATATATACTAACTCCGTTTGTTAAAAGATTTGCTGAAAAGATAGGAGCTATAGATGTACCAAAAGATAATAGAAGAATTCATAAGAAACCAATTCCACTTATGGGTGGATTAGCTATATATATTTCCACAGTTGTTTCGATGTTATTATTTTTACCAATGGACAAGACGAGTATAGCAATAATTGCTGGAGGTACAATTATAGTTATATCAGGTATAATAGATGATATGAAATCTTTATCTCCTAAATTGAAATTATTAGCTCAAATAGTGGCTGCTATTATACTTATATGGGGAGATATAAAGATAGAGTTTATAACAAACCCGTTTGCATCTACTGGAATGACTTACTTAAAGATTTTTTCCATACCAGTAACGATTTTCTGGGTTGTAGGTATAACTAATACGTTGAATTTAATAGATGGATTAGATGGGTTAGCATCAGGAGTAGCATCTATAGCAGCAGTATCATTACTTTTTGTATCATCAATAAATGGATTTCCAACTGTAATGATGATGTCAGCAATATTAGCAGGAGCAGCATTAGGATTTCTTCCTCATAATTTTAATCCAGCAAAGATTTTTATGGGAGATACAGGTTCTCTATTTTTAGGATATATGCTTTCGGTAATTGCCATTGAGGGTGTGATGAAGAGTGTAGCAGCTATAGCTATAGCAGTACCAGTATTAGCTTTAGGCTTACCAATATTTGATACTACTTTTGCTATATTTAGAAGGTTTCTTAATGGGAGACCAATAATGGAAGCAGATAAAGGTCATTTACATCACCGACTTTTAGATAGAGGATTTACACAAAAGCAGACAGTTTTAGTATTATATGTAATAAGTATGTTTTTAGGTACTATAGCAGTATTATTAGCTGATATAGAAACAGATAAGGGAATTATAATTTTAGGAGTAGTTTCAGTATTTATATTACTTGGAGCTTCTCGTTTAGGTCTATTTGATATAGATTCATTAAAGAAAATAAATCAAAGGAAAAACGCTAATAACTAAGTGAGGGCCTTTCCCTTGCTTTTTTGTTTATACTGTCAACTGTACACTATCGACTGTTAATTATATAATGAAGGGATTGATTACATGACCAAAATAAAAGTATTATCCGTATTCGGTACTAGGCCAGAGGCTATCAAAATGGCACCATTAGTAAAGAAATTAAATACTCATGAATTAATAGACCATAGAGTATGTGTAACAGCACAGCACAGAGAAATGCTTGACCAAGTGTTAAATGCATTTAATATAATTCCTGACTACGACTTAAATATATTTAAATCAGGTCAGACTTTAACAGAAGTAACAACGAGGGCACTTAAAGGATTAGAAGATGTTATAAAGAAATTTCAACCCCAGCTTTTATTAGTTCAAGGTGATACTACAACAGTGTTTGCAGGAGCTTTAGCAGGTTTTTATCATAAAGTGAAGATAGGACATGTAGAAGCAGGACTTAGAAGTGGAGATATGTATTCACCATATCCTGAGGAGGCAAATAGAAAGCTAACAGGTGTTATAACAGACTTTCATTTTGCTCCTACTGAAACAAGCAAGCAAAACCTATTAAATGAGGGATATAATCAAAACAAAATATTTGTTACAGGAAATACAGTAATAGATGCATTATTTGAGGTAGTATCTGATGACTACAAATTTGAAAACGAAGTATTAAATGAGTTAGACTATAAAAATAAAAAAGTAATTCTTTTAACAACCCATAGAAGAGAAAATTTAGGAAAACCAATGGAATCTATATTCAGTGCAATAAGAGATATAGTACTAAAAAATGATGATGTTGAAGTAGTATTTCCTATACATCTTAATCCCAAGGTTAGAAGTATAGCAGATAGTATTCTAAAAAGTTTAGATAGAGTCCATATAATTGAGCCATTAGATTATGTACCTTTTGCTAACCTACAAGCTAGAAGTTATTTTATAGTTACAGACTCTGGTGGTATACAAGAAGAAGCTCCATCACTAGGCAAACCGGTATTAGTAGTTAGAAAAGAAACTGAAAGACCAGAAGGTATAAAAGCTGGTACTGCAAAATTACTGGGAATAGAAAGAGAAAACATATTCAAAGGCATAGATTTATTATTAAATGATAAAATTGAGTATGAAAAAATGGCTAACGCTGTAAATCCTTATGGAGATGGTAAAGCTTCAGAGAGAATAGTCGATATAATAATAGATAATTTAAGATAATTAATAAATAATAATTTTTATGAAAAA
>NZ_ARZA01000020.1 GCF_000387765.1 Caldisalinibacter kiritimatiensis | reverse complement strand
CCATTTAAATAAATAAAATGCAGTATTTATGCGAGTTGTAGAGTTCTGCAACGAGCTAAATTCCATTCTTCCAAGGGGGAGATGAGTTCTTAAGAAGTAAATATGGTGACCATAACAGTTATAAGAGTCCAGATGAAATAAATAAATTACGCTGGGAGCTAAAGGATAGATTCAAGCCAGTATTTGACTATTATAAGGGATTACTTAAGTTAAGAAAAGAACATCCAGCCTTTAGAATGACAAGTAAAGAAGATATTTTAGCTAATATTGAGATATTAAAACATGAAGAAAATGTAGTAGCATTTAAGTTAAAGAACTATGCAAATGGTGATACTTGGAGAAATATTGTCGTAATTTACAATCCTAATAAGGAAGCAATAGAATTTACTTTACCAGATGACTCAAATACATGGAATGTGGTAGTTGATGATACAAAAGCAGGTACAGAAACAATAACAACTATAAAAGATAACACAGTAAATGTTCCAGCTGTTTCAATGATGGTATTGTATGACCAAGAGGATGAATATACTCCTGAAGTTACTACGATAGAATTAGATGCAGATGTAATAGGAATTGAAGTTGGAGAATCAAGAACAGTTAAGGCTGTTGTAAAAGACCAGCGAGGTAATCCTATAACTTCTGAAAATATTGAATGGACATCATCAGATGAAAGTGTTGCAGCTGTAAGCAATGGTAAAATTACAGGAGTTTCAGAAGGAACTGCAGTTATTACTGCATCAGTTGGAGATATTAGTGCTCAGTTAACTGTGAATGTAGGAGAATTAATACCAACTGAAATAGATTTAAAAGGTGAAGATTCAGTATTTGCTACTATGTCTATTCAACTAAAGGCCGATGTATATGACCAATATGGTCAAAAAATAGTAAATCCAGAAATAACATGGATTTCTTCTAATCAATCTATAGCAACTGTTGATTCTACAGGAAAAGTAACTGGAATAACTCCTGGAAAGGTTACAATAACAGCACAATCAGGTGATATAACAGCTACAAAGGAAATTACAGTTAAAGAATATGTACAGAGAATAGTAAGATTAAAATATGTAAGACCTGATAATGATTATACAGATTGGAACCTATGGATATGGGGAACAGGAACAGAGGATGTAGACCAAGTAGACTTTGAAGAAATAACAGATGAAGGGGCAATAGCAAATATTAAGGTGGCACCTGGAGTTACACAAATAGGTTTCATAGTAAGAAAGGGTACAGATTGGAGTACTGCTAAACAGGATATTCCAGATGATAGATATATACAACTCCATCCAGACCAAATATTAACAAAGGTAACAGTAACAAGCATGGTTAAGGAAATTCATATAGTTCCATATATTGAAGGACCTGAAGTGAAGGATGGAAATGTGACATTCTTCTATAGAGATGAAGACCTCTATATGAAGGATGAGATGGATACAATAGAAGAAGTAAAGGTTAAAATAGATGGTGTAGAGTATGAAATGGAATATATAGCTGAAGATGAACTATTTAAATATACCCTTGAAAATATCAGTGAAGGGGTACATGAATACACATTCTTAGTTACAAAGGATGGAGAAACCATAGAAATATCTGATCCTAAAAATATCAATGATGAAGGTAAATCTACGATAGTATATGAAGTACTAGAGCTTGATATAGAAGCTAAAGTTGAACCAAGTGCCATTGATTACAATCAAAATGCTATACTTTCACTTAAGATAACAGATGATGGAAAACTAGTTAAACCTAAAGAAATATATGCAGACTTAAGTGAACTAGGTAAAGATAAAGAAGTATTTATTGATCCAGAATTAAAAGAAATATCTATATCAGTAAAAGATACAGTAACAGCAGGATTGAAGACTATACCAATTAAAGCGATTGATGAATACGGAAAAGAGCATTTAGGCGAAGCAAAAGTAGAAGTAAAAACCAGAGTGTATACAGGAAAGCACGACTTTGATTGGGATGAAGCTAGAATTTATTTCTTAATGACAGATAGGTTTAACGATGGAGATACATCAAATAACGACCCATTTGGAATAGGGTATGATACAAGTAAGCCAGGAACTTATCACGGAGGAGATTTTAAAGGAATTACTGAGAAATTAGATTATTTAGAAGAATTAGGTATAAACACTATATGGATTACACCAATAGTTGAAAATATTAAATTTGATACTAATTTCTTAAACCCAGATGTAGACTCATATTATGCATATCATGGCTATTGGGCAAGTAACTTTGAGAAATTAAATCCTCATTTTGGAGACATAGAGGACTTCCATAATCTTATAGATGAAGCTCATAAACGAGGCATAAAAATAATGGTAGACGTAGTAATAAACCATGCTGGATATGGGCTCAAAGAAGATGACCCAGGTATAGGAAAGGGAATACCTTTCTTCCCAACTGATGAGGATAGAGAAAGATTTAAAGGAATGTTCCGTACTGAGCCTGTAAATGGAGACGACATAAAAGGAGAGTTAGCGGGACTTCCTGACTTTAAAACTGAAGACCCTGAAGTAAGAAATAAAATCATCAGCTGGCAAGTGGCATGGGTAGATAAATATGGTAAGACAGAAAAGGGTAATACTATAGACTATTTCCGTGTAGATACTGTAAAACACGTTGATGATACTACATGGATGGCATTTAAAAATGCACTTGCAAAGGTTAAACCAGATTTTAAATTGATTGGTGAAACCTATGGTGCAGGACCAACGGAGACTATGGGGGATTTAGGTAAGGGTAAAATGGATTCCCTATTAGATTTCCATTTTAAATACAGTGCAGTAAACTTTGTAAATGGGCAAATAGACGATGTTGAAAATTATCTTGAAGAGAGAAATCAGCTTATGGACAATACTCAAACCTTTGGTCATTTCTTAGGAAGTCATGATGAACAGGGCTTCTTAGAAAGAATAGACCACAATTTAGACAAATTGAAGATAGCTTCATCACTACAAATGACAGCTAAAGGACAGCCAGTTATATATTATGGTGAAGAACTAGGTCTTTCTGGAACTGCACAGTGGCCAGACTACGACAATAGATATGATATGGCTTGGGATAAAGTACAGAATAACGAAGTCTTTGAGCATTATAAGAAGATAGTAAATGCTAGAAAGAAATACTCTAAAATCATATCTAAAGGTAGTCGTACTAAGCTAGATGGTGGAGACAGTGAAGGATATCTTGTATTTGAAAGAACATATAATGGAGAAAGTGTATTAGTTGCATTAAATGTAACTGATGAAGCTAAAGAAATAACAGTTAAAGCACCATTCACTCAAGGAAGTAAGTTAATAGATGAATACAGTAACTTGAAATACAAAGTAAATGAAGATAATACTCTAACCTTTACATTACCTTCAATGAAAGATGGAGGTACAGTAATACTTGCAGCTTACGAGGATAGAACAAACATCCGTAGAACAGACGATGACGATAACGATAAAGACATAACAGAAACAGACCAAGGTAAAGCTACTGTAACTGAAGATGAGGATGGAAATATAATTGTATCATTAGAAGTAGATACTGATAAGGTAGAAGACCAAATAGAAGATGAAGACAGTGATAAAGTAGAAATTAATGCAAATGTAGAAGAAGATGCAAATGAAGTAACAGTATCTATGGATAGTGAGTTGATTTCTAAAGTTAATGAAAGTGGTAAAAAACTTGCCATAAATATAGGTGAAGCGGTTGTAGAAATAGACCCAGACTCATTTGATATTGAAGAAGGAGCAAAGGTTAACCTTAAAGTAGGCAAAATTAATGAAACTGAAGCAGAAGAGCTTGTTTCTAAGGTAGAGTCAGAAGAATATAATCACGCTTCAGATATATTAGATTTAGAACTTAACTTTGTAAAAGATGACGAAGAAACTAAAGTAGAGTTTAAAAAGCCAGTAACAGTAACAATTAATTATGACAAATCAAAGGTTACAGATAAGAGAAAATTAGGTGTTTACTACTACAATGAAGAAACTGAAAAATGGGAATACGTAGGTGGTAAAGCAGATGCAGAAGGAAAAATAATATTTACAGTAGACCACTTCAGTAAATATACTGCAATGGAATATAATAAGACCTTTGCAGACATAGATATCCCTTGGGCTAAAGATGCAATAGAGGTACTAGCATCAAGACATGTAATAGATGGAGTAGACAACATAAACTATGCACCAAATGATAATATATCAAGGGCAGCATTTGCCAAATTAATAGTGAAGGCACTAAACTTAAAAGCAGGTGAAAATGTAGTAACATTTACAGATGTAGAAGAGGGACTATGGTATACAGAACCAGTGAACACAGCAGCAAGCCTAGGAATAGTAACAGGATATGAAGGTAAATTCAATCCAAATGGAGAAATAACAAGGGAAGCAATGGCAACAATGATAGTAAGGGCATTAAAACACGTAGCACCAGAAGGAGATTATACATTAATTGAAACTGCATTTGAAGACAATGAACAAGTAGCAGATTGGGCTAAAGAAGCAGTAGGTATAGCATATAATAAAGGCATAGTAAATGGAGTAAGTGAAACAATATTTGCACCAAAGGCTAATGCAACAAGAGCTCATGCAGCAGTAATGATTTACAGACTGCTAGAAACATTAAACTTATTATAGACCTAATCTAAATAGCGGCGAATTATTCGCCGCTATTTTTTTGCTTAAACTAAGAGTTAAGAACCAAGAACTGAAATCCATTTGTAATAAAAAAGAAATATTACTTTTTTATACTAATGATATAATAATGGTAAAAGGAGGTAATTTTATGGCAAAAAAAGTATTTTTGATTACATTGATTACTCTAATCCTTGTTACCAGCGTTTCATTTGCCGATATAAACGATGGTCTAGATAACCATTGGGCTAAGGACTTAGTAGATGAAACTTTTGTAAGCAACTATTTAAATCATTTACTTAATCAAGATAATGGAAATTTTGACCCTGATAAAGAAATTACAAAAGGAAATTTTACTCTAGCATTATTTAACTTAATTAAGGAATATGATTCATCACTTAAAGAAAATGACTCGCAAGATATAAACTATATTACATTTTTAAAGGAAAATTTAATTATTGAAGAAGAATTTGCTTCCAAAGAGACATTACTTAGAAAGGACGCAGTAAAAATTATTATGAAAGCGTTAGAAAAGTATACTCAATTAACAAATGAACAATTAGATGCTCCATATAAAGATTTAGAAGGACTATCTAATGAATATATTTCATACATTCTAAAAGCAAATAAACTAGGAATTATTAAAGGATATTTAGATAATACCTTCCGTCCTAATAAATCAGTAAGTCAAGTTGAATCAATTATTATTTTACAAAGAGTAAAGGGAGAGTTAGATATGAACAGTGGTTCAATACCATTTAAAGTAGTTAGCAATGATAAATCATATAGTGTTAAAAAAGAATCTGTTAATGTGGAAGAAAAACAGGATAAAGTTATAGTAAAAATAACAAAAGAGTTCCCTACATCAGGATATACTATGGACATTAGTAAGATTAGTAAGGTTTCAGATGAAAAATATAATATACATTTAAAAATAAATAAACCAAAGTCCGGTATGATGACATTACAAGTGATAACCTATAAGACTATAACCATAGAGATAGATAAGAAATATCTAGAAGATGGTGAACTTAATTTTACAATAGTATCAGATTCCAGTTTCTTTAAGAAAACCTCAAAATAAATTAGATAATATGATAAAAAATATGCCTGGTTGATAGGCATATTTTTTTATAAAACAAATATCTATATTCTATGGGACAAAACTTAGTCTATAGGTCGAATAAAGTCGAACGAAAATTCAGAAAAATTAAAGGAATGTAATATTTTCCTGTAGAAGTACTAAAAGATAGTCAATTAGTCCTAATATTGTGTAAAGGAGGTGAACTTATTTAAAAATATTTTTAATTAGTAAAAACTTATAAAAGGGGGATGAATTAAAGTTGAAAGGTAAAAGATTTCTATCTATTTTTCTTACGCTGCTTTTAGTATTAGGAACATTTAGTAGCGTTTTTGCAGCTCCAAACAAAATTTTACCAGGAACTAAGACATTTAAGACACCAGACGTAATTGAAGGCAATAAGTTAGAACAAGACCCAAGAGCTGAAAACTTGGAAGACGAAGAAGAAGTAAGAATTATCGTAGAATTAAATGAAGATCCAATCATAAAATATGCAACAGATAGAGGAGTAAAGGTAAGTGAATTAAGTTCAACAACTAGAGAGCAAGTAGCTGATGAATTATTAACTATTCAAAGAACAGTTAAAGAAAATATTTCTAACAGCAATATAGATATTGTTTATCATAATAGTTTTGTAAATGTATTTAATGGTTTTAGTGGAACAACAACTTTTGGTGATGCTAAAAGAATAGAAAAATTACCTAGTGTAAATAGAGTATATATTGCAAATGAATATCAAAGACCTGAACCAGATATGAATACTAGCTTAGATATAGTGAAAGCTAGAGAAACATGGTCAGAGTTAGGCTATGATGGGGAAGGTATGGTAGTAGCGGTTTTAGATACAGGTATAGACCCATCTCATAAAGATATGGTATTATCTAACCGAAATAAAGCTAGATTAGATAGGACTATTGTAGATGCATTAATAGTATCAAATAGCTTACCAGGTAAATGGTTTACAGAAAAAGTTCCATATGGTTATAACTATATGGATAACAATCAAGAAATACTAGACATTGGACCAGATGCATCAATGCATGGTATGCACGTAGCAGGAACAGTTGGGGCAAATGGAGATCCTGATAATGGTGGAATAAAAGGTGTTGCTCCTGAAGCACAATTACTTGCTATGAAAGTATTTGGTAATGACCCAGGTATGCCATCTACTTTTGGAGATATTATTATAAGAGCTATTGATGATTCAGTAGCATTAGGTGCAGACGTTATTAATATGAGCTTAGGTTCAACCTCTGCATTTGTTATGCCTGATGACCCAGAACAACAGGCTGTGACTAGAGCAGTGGAAAATGGTGTATTTGTGTCAATTTCAGCAGGTAATTCAAACCATATAGGAGATGGTTGGGATAATCCACTAGCTCAAAATCCAGATATAGGTGTTGTTGGTTCACCAGGGCTTACACCTGAGTCTTTACAAGTTGCATCTGTTGAGAATACTCATATTAAAGCAGAAGCTTTTGAGTATATTGATGAAAATGATGAATCACACCTAGTTGGATATATAGCAGCAGGTTCTTATGACCCAGTTGAAGTATTTAGTGGACCAGTAGAATATGTATACTGTGGTTTAGGTGGAATACCTGAAAATTATGAAGATGAAGGTTTAAAACCACAGGATGATTTTGAAGGAGTAGATCTAGAAGGTAAAATTGCTTTAATTAAACGTGGTTCCTTTGCATTTGTTGATAAAATAATGAATGCTCAGAATCATGGTGCAATAGGGGTTATAGTATTTAATCACGAAACAGGTGGAGAATCACTTATTAATATGATGTATCCTGAAGATGGATTAATTCCTGCAGTGTTTATAGGACATTCAGATGGATCAGCTTTATTGGATTTAGTTGACACCGGAAATAACTTTATTGAATTTAATGGAGAACAAACTACAGTATTAAATCCTAATTCAGGTAAAATGTCTGAATTTACTTCTTGGGGAACAACTCCTAACTTAGATTTCAAACCAGAGATTACTGCTCCAGGAGGTAATATTTATTCAACCCTTAATAATAATAAATATGGTATCATGAGTGGTACTTCAATGGCAGCTCCTCATGTATCTGGTGGAGCAGCATTGGCACTGCAAATGGTACAAGATAAATTCCCGCACTTAAGTGGTAGAGATAAAGTTGAAATGGCAAAAAATATTCTTATGAGTACAGCTAATCCATTACCAGATAAGGGATTATATAATGATTACTTTGGTTTAGGAAACTATAACTTTACATCGCCAAGAAGACATGGTGCTGGTGTGATGAATCTTTATGCTGCAACTACTACTCCTGCTGTAGTAGTAGATAAAGATACTGGTTTAAGTAAAGTAAACTTAGAAGAAATAGATGATTATACAACATTTACACTTACTGTAGATAACTTTAGTAATCAAACAGTTACTTATGCAGTTTATGGTACAGTACAAACTGATTTAGTAATTGATGGTGTAAATCAACTTGAGACTCAAGGTGTATATAAAGCTGACACTATAGCACCAGATGGACCAAATGGTTTCTGGTCTGGAGAATTCCCAATTACATTTGAATTAGATGGGACAGTTATAGACAATGTATATAACTTAGTAGAAGTACCAGCAGGTGAAACTGTAGACTTTGATGTAACTATAGATTTAACAGATACTGCTGATTGGTTCTATAATGCACCATTAGAAGAGATTTTCCCTAATGGGACATTCATAGAAGGATTTGTAAGATTAGTTGATGTAAATGATGAAACACCTGAACTTAGCATCCCATATATAGGATTCTATGGAGAATGGGACGAAGTTCCTGTAATAGATGAATCAGTATATAGTGATAAAATTTCTTTCTATGGAATTACATGTATGGTTGATGGAGAAGGATATTTCCTTGGTCAGAAGCCTAATGAAGAGTTTGATGATTCTAAGATAGCATTTTCACCAAATAATGATGGTTGGTTTGACAGTGCAAATGCAGTATTGTCATTCTTGAGAAATGCTAGAGAAGTAGACGTAAACATTTTAGATGCAGATGGAAATAAGATAAGAGATTTATATTATGAAGAATATGTAAGAAAGAATTATTATGATGGTGGTAGCGGAACATTCTACAACTGGAAACCTGAATACGAATGGGACGGTAAAGTTAACAACGAAGTAGTACCAGATGGAGAGTATATCTATGAGGTAAGAACTAAAGTTGATTATGAAAATGCAGACTGGCAAACTTTAAAATTCCCTGTTATTGTAGATACTGTAGCTCCAGTTATTGAAAGTGTAGATTATTCAGAGGAAAATAATACTATTACTGTAACTGCTACAGATACAGGTTCCACTATAAGAGAATATTACTTAATGGAGAATGGTGAAATTTTTGCTACATCAGATAATGGAGTATTTGATTTAGCCAATGATAATTCTCCACATGTATTTACTGTAATTGTAGCTGACTATGCTGGAAATGAAACGGTACACAATGAACAATTAGTTTTTAATGTTAATGATGATACAATTCCATATATAATGTTAGAAAGTCCAGAAGCTTTTGGAACATATAATGTAAATGAAATATTAGTAAAGGGTTATGTTGTAGAGAGTACTGGTATAAAAGAGTTAAGAATTAATGATCAGATAGTAGATACTGTATATAATAATGAAACTGGTAATTTTGAATTTGAAACAACACTAGTATTAGAAGATGGAATGAATATAATAGATGTAACTGGCATCGATTTAGCAGATAATGAAATAAATTTTGAGCGTAAGATATTTGTAGACACAACAGCTCCAGTTATAAGCATTACTAATAAACCAAGCTCAGTAGTAAATAAAAATGTGGAAAGTATAAACATATCAGCTAATATTACAGATAACCTTCCTGACTTATTAGTTAAAGTTAATGGAAATGTATTAGCAAACATCCAACAAGACTGGTCATATTTTGAAGATTTACCACCAGCTGAGTTTGTAATAGACAATTATAATATAGATCTTGAGTTTGGAAATAATGAAATAGTTATAGAAGCTCAAGATGCTGCTGGAAACAAAACTGTAAAAGAATATAATGTTGTAAGGAAAGAAAAATCAAGTAGTAGTTCGGGCTCAAGTTCAAGTAAATCAAGCTCAAGGAGTTCAAGAGAAACAGATGAAAATGTAGTTGAAGACACAATAACGACAAAAGGTGGAGAAATAAGTAGTTCTGACAATGATGTACAATTAAAATTTGAAGCTGAAACATTTGATGAAAATGTAGACATAACTGTAACTTTACTAGAAGATAATGAAGATATTGAGCCAAAGAAAACTAGTAATATAGTAAGAATTACAGACATTTATGAGTTTGATTCAGAAAGTGAAGAATTTAATAAGCCAGTGAAAGTTGAATTCAAGTATGACGAAGACAAATTAGAAGATATTGATGAAGAATTATTAGGAGTTTATACATTTAATGAAGAAACTAATCAATGGGAATACGTAGGAGGTAAAGTAGATAAAGAAAACAATAAAGTAATAGCTGAGCTTAATCACTTCAGTAAATATACAGTGATGGCATCAACTAGAACATTCGATGACATGGTTAATCATTGGGCTGAGCATGAAGTAAAAGTTGCAGCTGCTAGAGGCATAATTGATGGAGTAGACGGTATTAATTATGCACCTGAAAGAAACATGACCAGAGCGGAATTTGTAAAGGTTCTTGTATGTACGTTAGGACTAGAAGAAAAACCTTACTCAGAAACATTTACTGATACTAACGAAGCGTGGTTTACAGGTTATATAGAAGCAGCAGTTGATGCTGGGTTAATTTCTACAGAGAAGACAGAATTTAGACCTAATGAAGCAATAACTAGGGAAGAAATGGCTACAATGGTTACAGCAGCTCTAGAATATAAAGCACCTGATAAAGCAGTAGGTACAGAATTAACATTTGAAGATAAAGATGAAATATCAGAAGAAGCTCTTGAAGCAGTTGCAATTGCTTATAACAATGGAATAATCAAAGGTATGACTGAAACAACATTTGCACCAAAGGCTAATGCAACTAGAGCTCATGCAGCAGTAATGATTTACAGAATGTTAGAAACATTAGATTTATTATAGAATCTAACGTATCAAATAGCGGCGAATTATTCGCCGCTATTTTTTTATAACATAAAAGCTAGACATAAAGCTACTAACAACTAATTAATAGACTTTTCAAGAAAGTATATTTACTGTACATCTCATGTTCAAGTTATATATTTTCTCAAAACCTAAAACTTAAGAGCTAAATAAAGTTTACTAAAAGGATATTTACTTTATATGTAGAATGTATATATACAGAAAGGAGATGGCAAAATGACAAATAAAATAAAAAATCTAGTATCGTCTATAATTATATTGTCTTTAATTTTAACTATGCCTATAAGCTTTGCTTTTGCAGAAGGTACAGAAGAAGGAGAAAGTACTAGGCTACAACAAGATTTTGAATATTTAGGGAAAATAATTGAGTTTGTAGAAACTATATATGTTGATGATGTAACTGAAGAAGAGCTTATAGAAGGAGCAATGGATGGTATATTTTCAAAGTTAGATGATTATAGTGAATATTATAATCCTGAAGAATTTAATAATTTAAAGGAAGAAGTATCTGGAGATTTTGGTGGTATAGGTATACATATAACAAATAAAAATGGATACATTACTGTTATTACACCTATAGAAGGGACACCAGGATTTAGGGCTGGTATAAAATCTGGAGACAAAATAGTGTCTGTAGACGATAAAGATGTTACAGGAGCTACAATAAATGAGGCAGTAAATTTAATGAGGGGAGAACCAGGTACTGAAGTTAAAATAGGTATTATCAGAGAAGGTGTTGAAGAAGTATTATACTTTGATATAGTTAGGGAGATAATTAATGTAAACCCTATAAGCTATGAAATACTAGACAATAATATTGGATATATAAAAATAACACGATTTAATAGTAATACATTTGAAAATATAACAGAAGCCCTTAATAAATTCGATAATGAGAATATAGAAAAAATAATAATTGACTTGAGAAACAATCCAGGAGGATTTTTAGATGAAGTAGTAGAAGTATTAAGATTGTTTGTACCAGAGGGTCCAATAGTACATATTAAAAATTATGACGATACTGTTGAAACCCATAAATCTACTTTAAAAGACCCTAAATATGAACTTGCTGTATTGGTAAATGAAGGAAGTGCTAGTGCTTCAGAAATATTTGCTGGTGCTATTAAGGATACTGAAGTAGGTACAATAATAGGAACTACAACTTATGGAAAAGGAAATGTTCAAGCGATATACAACTTATTAAATGGTGGAGGTATAAAAATAACTATAGCAGAGTACTTTACTCCAAATAACAATAAAGTTAATGGAGTAGGTATTGAGCCTGATATAGTTGTTGAAAATACAGAAGCTGAACCTAAACTACAACCAGACTTAATTTCATATCTTAATAAAAATAGAAAGCCTGATTTAAATGCAGTTGGACTTGATGTTTTAGCTGCAGAAAAGATACTTAGCATATTAGGATATAATATTAACAAACCAGATGGAGTTTTAGATAAAGTTACCTTTAACGCTATAAAGAAATTCCAAATAGATAATGAACTATATAGTTATGGTATATTAGATTTTACAACACAGGATGCTTTACTTAAATCAGCACAAAAGTATACAAAACCAGAAAATGTAGATAAGCAATTAGAAAAAGCAATAGAAGTGCTTACTGGAGAATAAAGTTAGTAGCAAGTGGTTAGTGGTTAGTAGCTTCGTTGTTGAGGGACGCCCTCGTCCCTCAACTTATTTACTTATATAAAATATTTTTCCATATGTATCTATATGTCTTTTTAACCCTTCATGCTTCAATGATTCATAATGAACTACATCAACATAATATGGGATTGGCAGCTTTTCATTTAACATAACACTTAACTCATTTACTATTTCAGGTTTTATTTCTGAACCATAAATTACTAAATCAATATCTGAACCCCTTTTATAATTCCCCATAGCACGACTACCAAAAACAGCTGCACTTTCAATTTCACCCCATTCAGATAATGCGCTAACGATTAAATCAAAACTTTTTTCAGATATACCTAAATTCATATTCTTTCACCTAAATCCTTATATACTTGGGAGATAGCTTTGTAATAACTTACCTTTATATTTGTAACCGCTAGTTTGAAACGTTCTTCATTATAAGTATTGGCCATTAAATTTCTCTTTTCAAGCATATCCATCCATACATCACCATCTTCAATTAAGCCATAATGAAATGCAGCTTTAATAACCTCTCTTGGAAAGCTTACTGAAACTTCTTGAGCTTCTAAATAATCCTTTAACGTTTTCCAAGCTAATTCAAAAGTATATTCGAACCTTTGTATAAGTCCTTCTTTTTCAAGTACACTAAGATTATCAAAATCTTCGATAGCTAAACTTAATTGATTATACGCTTTTGTAAAATTTTCATATCTTTGTTTCCAACGTACATCTTTTTCATTCATCTAACATCTACCCCTTTAAACTTAAGCTTACTAACAGCGATGAACTCAATTGTTACCAATATTCTCCTAAGAGCTTAGAGCTAGGAACTAAACAAAATTTACTAACTATTAACAACTAACCACTAACTAAAAAGTGGCTTTAGCTGTTTTTCTATAATTATATCACATTAATATAACCTTTATTACTTATAAAAGAAACTTAAGCCCTCAAATTTACACCTAAACCACAAATATCTATAAATATTGACATATTTCATTACTTAGGATAAAATACTATAGTTATGTATTAATATGATTACGGAAATAAATATCGGTATAATTTATTGAATTTTCAAAGGAGGTTTTGATTCATTATGCCTACCAAGTATATTTTTATAACTGGCGGTGTGGTTTCTTCACTTGGTAAAGGGATAACGGCTGCATCCCTTGGACAGCTTCTTAAGGCAAGAGGACTTAAAGTAACTATTCAAAAGTTTGACCCATATATAAATGTTGACCCGGGAACTATGAGTCCATATCAACACGGAGAGGTTTTCGTAACAGACGATGGAGCAGAAACAGACCTTGATTTAGGTCACTATGAGAGATTTATTGATATCAACTTAAGTAAAAACAGTAATGTAACTACAGGTAAGATTTACTGGTCTGTTATTAATAAGGAAAGAAAAGGTGCATACTTAGGTGGTACAGTACAGGTTATACCACATATTACTAACGAAATAAAGGATAGAGTGTTTAGAGTAGCAAAAGAAAAAGAAGTAGACGTAGTAATAACAGAAATAGGTGGAACAGTAGGGGATATAGAAAGTTTACCATTCTTAGAAGCTATTAGACAGATAAAATATGATGTAGGTAAAGAAAATGTTATGTATCTCCATGTTACATTAGTACCTTATCTTACAAAGGCTGGAGAATTAAAAACTAAACCTACTCAGCATAGTGTAAAAGAGCTTAGAAGTATTGGTATACAACCAGATTTAGTAGTTTGTAGAGCAGAGCATCCATTAAATAAGGAACTTAAGGAAAAAATAGCTCTTTTCTGTGATTTAGACTATTCTGATGTAGTTCAAAACTTAGATGCAGACACACTTTACGAAGTTCCATTACTTCTTGAAGATGAAGGACTTCCACAAAAGGTAATGAATCACCTTAAGCTTAAGTGTAATGACCCAGACCTTACAGAGTGGAAGGAAATAGTAGATAAGCTTAAAAATCCAAAGGGTAAAGTAAAAATAGCTCTTGTAGGTAAATATGTAGAATTAAAGGATGCATATATATCTGTAGCTGAAGCATTAAGACATGCAGGCATAGCTAATGAAGTAGATATAGATATAGATTGGGTACATTCAGAGAAATTAAATGAAAGTAACTGTGAGGAATTATTAAAAGAAGCAGATGGTATACTTGTTCCAGGAGGTTTTGGTGACAGAGGTATAGAAGGAAAAATATGTGCTATAAAATACGCAAGAGAGAATAAGATACCTTTCCTAGGAATATGTTTAGGTATGCAGTTAGCAGTAGTAGAGTTTGCTAAAAATGTATTAGGACTAGAAGGAGCACATAGTTCAGAGCTTGACCCTAAAACAGAATACCCAGTAATAGACCTTATGCCAGAACAAATGGATATAGAAGAAATGGGTGGAACTATGAGACTAGGACTATATCCTTGTAAAATAGCAGAAGGTACTAAAGCTAAAGAAGCATATGATGAAGAATTGATATATGAAAGACATAGACATAGATACGAATTTAATAACGAATTCAGAGATAGATTAATAGAAAAAGGTTTAGTAGTAAGTGGTATATCACCAGATGAAAGATTAGTAGAGATTGTAGAGCTTAAAGAGCATCCTTGGTTTGTTGCATCACAATTTCATCCAGAATTCAAATCTAGACCAACTCGTAGTCATCCATTGTTTAGAGATTTTGTTAAGGCGGCGAAAGGGAATAGTTAGCTACTGGCTCTTAGCTCTTAGCTGTTAGCAAAGACATATAGAGTAAAATAGAGATAAAGGCTGTTCGCCATTGGCAAAAAATAAATAAAGATTTGAAATAAAAAGGTATTTCTTCAGTAAATGGAGAAATACCTTTTATTTTATTAAGTAGGAAATTATAAATAGATTAAAATTGTGGATAAAATATAATTTTAAAACTACTAACTACTAACTACTAACAACGAACTACTAACTGACAAATCGACGAAGTAGACTTTGTTCCTAAATTATTTAAGCTAACAGCTGATAGATAATGGCCCAAAATGGGGCTTTACTAGCTTTTTTTTAAAAATCACAAAAAATATATTGAAATTCTGAAAATTCAATGCTATAATTTAGGTAAACGTTTTACTAAAGCGTTTCAGTAAAACGCTTTAGTAACTAGGAGGAAAACATATGAAGGTAACTATTAAGGATATTGCTAAACATGCAGGGGTTTCGATGACTACTGTATCAAAAATAATAAATAATAAGGACCAGGATATAAGTCAAGCTACTAGAGACAAAGTGTTGAAGATAATGAAGGAATATAATTATGTACCTAACACTATAGCTAGAAGTTTAGTCACTAAAAAAACCAAAACCATTGGATTAGTTATTCCTGATATAAGAAACCCTTTTTTCCCTGAGTTAGCAAGGGGAGCGGAAGATAAGGCTAACGAAGAAGGATACAATATAATATTTTGCAACACAGATGATGACGTATCCAAAGAAGAAAAATACATATCGATGCTAGCTGAAAAAATGGTAGATGGTATCATTTTTACAGCATCTTCAAAACGTACTTCAGGGTTTGATATATTAAGCAAAAAATCAATACCAATAATTCTAGTAGATAGAGATATAGATTTCGTAGGTGTTAAAGGAAAAATTATAGTTGATAATTTTCAAGGAGCATATGAAGGTGTAATACATTTACTAGAATGTGGCTACAAAAAAATAGCATTTATATCAGGGCCCTTATCAAGTAATACTTCTATTTGTAGATTAGATGGCTATAAAAAAGCACTAAAATCCTATGAAATAGATTTTAAAGAAGAATGTATTTTAGAAGGTGACTATAAAAGTGAGTGGGGATATAAAGCTGTTAACACATTATTAAGTAAAGGAATTGAATTTGATGGTATATTTTGTGGAAATGACTTAATAGCTATTGGAGCAATTAAGGCATTAAAAGAAAATAATATAGTAGTTCCTAAAGAGGTAGGAGTAGTTGGGTTTGATGATATATACATAGCAAATTTAGTTGAGCCACAACTTACATCAGTAAAACAGCCAAACTATGAAATGGGATATAAAGCAGTAGAAATGCTTATAGACATTATAGATAATAAAAAGGATAAAGTAGAGGATTTAGTTTTATCTACTGAGTTAATAAAAAGAAATTCAACTATAGAAAACGTTAACCTAAAATAGGAATGGGTGGTGAGATACATGAGTGATATTACAGTTATAGGTAGCTTAAATATGGACTTAGTTGCTACTGTCAAAAATATGCCTAAAGTGGGTGAAACTTTAATAGGTAAAGAACTTAAACAGATACCAGGAGGAAAAGGTGCAAACCAAGCTGTAGCAGCTGCAAGACTAGGAGCCAAAGTTAGCATGATAGGCAAAGTAGGGGATGATGGCTTTGGAAAAAACCTTATGGATTCAATGAATAGCGACGGTATAGATACTAAATACATAAAAAGGGAAGAAAATACTTCTACAGGTGTAGCACTTATTACAGTAAATGATGAGGGAGATAACTCTATTGTAGTTATACCAGGAGCTAACTTCAAAGTTACAAAAGAAGATATTGATAAAGCAACCGAAGCTATAGAGGGTTCTAAAATAGTATTGCTACAATTAGAGATACCGATAGATGTAGTAAAATATTCTCTTAAAAAAGCTAAAACTTTAGGGAAATATACAATATTAAATCCAGCACCAGCACAAAATTTAGATGATGAAATCATAGAAAATGTAGATTTATTGATACCAAATGAAACAGAATTAGAAATATTAAGTGGCATCGAAATAAAACAAGAAGAAGATATACTTAATGCATCAAGAAAATTAATAAAAAAAGGTGTAAAGGAACTTATAGTTACAATGGGTGGAAAAGGATGTCTTTATATAAACAAAGATATAGTAAAAAAATATAAGGCCCATAAAGTCCAAGTTGTTGATACAACAGCTGCAGGAGATAGCTTTACAGCAGCCGTTTCTGTTCAATTATCAAAGAAAGAAAGTATAGACAAAGCAATTGAGTTTGCAATGAAAGTAGGAGCTCTTACAGTGACTAAAGAAGGAGCTCAAAGTTCTCTACCTTATTTAAAAGACGTACTAGATTTTAAGGGGGAATAAAGATGAAAAAAGGAATATTATTAAACTCACGAATATCTCACGTAATATCCAAAATGGGACATACTGATATGCTGACTATATGTGACAGTGGACTTCCAATTCCAGAAGAAACAGAGAGAATAGATTTAGCTTTGACTAAAGGCATACCTTCCTTTTTAGATACATTAAATGTAGTACTTGAGGAATTGAAAATTGAGGAAGTGATTATAGTGAAGGAAATGAAAGAGGTAAGTCCTCATATGTATGATGAAGTAATGAAAGTTCTTAGAAGAATAGAAGAAAAGGATAATATGCAAATAAAAGTGGTAGAGGTAGACCACGAGGAGTTTAAAACAGTAACTAAGGAATCTAAGTGTATTGTAAGAACAGGAGAACATACACCTTATGCAAATATAATCCTAAAGTCAGGTGTTGTTTTTTAGGGGGTATATTTAATGAAAGATATTGTTTTAGAAATGAAAAACATTACTAAAGAATTCCCAGGAGTAAAGGCTTTAGACAATGTAAATCTTAGAGTTTATAAAGGTAATGTAATGGCTTTATTAGGAGAAAACGGAGCAGGTAAATCTACATTAATGAAGATATTAAGTGGTGTATATAAAAAAGACGTAGGAAAAATTATCTATGAAGGAAAAGAGGTAGAATTTAAAACACCTAAAGAATCTCAAGAAAAGGGAATTTCTATAATTCATCAGGAGCTAAATCTTATTCCTGAACTTACAATAGGAGAAAATATATTCTTAGGTAGAGAGCCTTTAACTTCTTTTAGAAAAATAGATTGGGACAAGTTATACAAAGATTCAAAGGAGCTTTTGAATAGATTAGGAGTCGATGAAGATCCTAGAAAACCTGTTTCAGAGCTAAGTATAGGACAACAACAAATGGTTGAGATAGCAAAAGCTTTATCTCTAAATGCAAAGATAATAATTATGGATGAACCTACTGATGCATTAACAGATAAAGAAACAGAAAGTTTATTTAAAGTAATTAACGAGTTGAAAAATGAAGGTAGAAGTATTATATATATATCCCATAGATTAAATGAAATATTTGAAATATGTGACGACGTAACTGTTCTAAGGGATGGAGAATTTATTGGAGAAAACTCAATAAATGAATTAAATGAAGATAAGATTATAGAGATGATGGTAGGTAGAAAGCTAACAGAACAGTTCCCAAGAGTTGATGTAGAAAAAGGTGATGTAGTATTAAAGGTAAAGGAACTTTCAAATGATTATGTAAAAAATATAAACTTTACCTTAAGAAGAGGAGAAATATTAGGTATATCAGGACTTATGGGAGCAGGAAGAACAGAGCTTGCCAAGACTATATTTGGGGCATTGAAAAAAGAATCAGGAGAAATATATTTAGAAGGTAAAGAAATAAATATAAACTCTCCAAAAGATGCGTTAAAAGAGGGAATAGCATATGTATCAGAGGATAGAAAATCTGAAGGGCTTATATTAGGACTTTCAGTAGCTGAAAATATGAGTATTTCTTCATTAAAACAATTAACTGGTTTTTTAGGAAAAATAGATAGAAATAAAGAAAAAAAAGAAGTTGAAGGATATGTAGATAAGATATCAATAAAAACACCAAGTATAGAGCAGAAAATTAAAAACCTAAGTGGAGGGAATCAACAAAAAGTAGCCATAGCTAAATCTCTTATGACTAGTCCTAAAGTATTGATTCTTGATGAACCTACAAGGGGAGTAGACGTAGGAGCAAAAAAAGAAATATATGATATCATAAATAAATTTAAAAAAGAGGGAATGAGTATTATTATGATTTCCTCTGAAATACAAGAGATATTAGGCATGAGTGATAGGATATTAGTAATGCATGATGGTGAGATAACAGGAGAATTAGATATAGATAATGCATCGCAAGAGACTATTATGAAACATGCAGTAGGTATAAAGGGGGCTTAACATATGAATAAAGAATTCCTTAATAAATACAAATCTGTAATTGGACTTGTAGGATTTTCAATAATTATCTCAATATTAAATCCTAGATTTTTAACATTATCAAATATTTTGAACGTATTGAGACAAACATCTATTAATTCAATAATAGCAGCAGGTATGACCTTTGTAATATTAACAGGAGGTATAGACCTTTCTGTAGGTTCTGTATTAGCTTTCTCCGGAGCTATATGTGCCAGTTTAATAGCTTCAGGAGTAAATGTGATTATAGCCATACTTATTGCTCTAATTGTGGGAATGGCTATCGGAGCATTAAGTGGAACTATAATAAGTAAAGGAAAGATTCAACCCTTTATAGCAACCCTTGCATTTATGACAATAGTAAGGGGAGCAGCACTAGTATTTACCGATGGAAGGCCTATATCTATCGGGTATGACAAAGCAGCAGAAATATTCTCAAATATAGGAGCAGGGTATTTCCTTGGCATACCTGTACCTATATATATAATGATAATTGTATTTGCTATATCATATTACATCTTAAAGCATACTAGATTAGGTAGATACGTATATGCTATAGGTGGCAACGAAGAATCTTCAAAATTATCAGGTATCAATACTGATAGGGTAAAAGTATATGTATACGCTATAAGTGGTTTATTTGCAGCAATTGCCGGTATTATCATGACTTCAAGACTTTCATCAGCTCAGCCTACAGCTGGTACAGGATATGAACTTGACGCTATTGCAGCGGTAGTTTTAGGCGGGACAAGCTTAACAGGTGGTGTTGGAAGTGTACTAGGAACAATAATAGGTGCACTTATCATAGGAGTATTAAACAATGCTTTAAACCTTATGAATGTATCGTCTTATTATCAAATGATGGTAAAAGGAGCAGTAATACTTATGGCTGTATTACTTGATAGAAAACAGAAATAATTAGTTACATCCTTGAGGGAGTTGATTCCTCAAGAAAAAATATAGAACTGTAAAAAATAAAGGGGAGGTTTTAATAATGAAAAAGTTATTGTCGATATTACTTATTGGAGTATTACTTATTGGAGCGTTTACAGGATGTTCAAGTCAACAAAACGAATCTTCAAATGAAGAAGGTAAGGCTAAGATAGGTCTAGTAATTTCAACGCTAAATAATCCATTCTTTGTATCTTTAAAGGATGGAGCTGAAGCAAAGGCAGAAGAGTTAGGATACGATTTAATAGTTTTAGACTCGCAAAACGACCCATCAAAGGAAATTTCTAATGTAGAGGATTTAATAGTGAAAAAGGTTTCAGTAATATTAATCAATCCAACTGACTCAGACGCAGTGGTAAATGCAGTAAAAGCTGCAAATAAAGCTAATATACCTGTTATTACACTAGACAGAGGTTCAAATGGTGGAGAAGTTGTAACTCATATCGCTTCTGACAACGTAGCAGGAGGTAAAATGGCAGGAGAATATATTATAGAACAACTTGGTGGTAAAGGTAAAGTTGTTGAGCTAGAAGGTATACCAGGAACTTCTGCTGCTAGAGACAGAGGAAAAGGATTCAATGAAGCTGTTAATAACAGTGACCTTGAAATAGTAGCAAGACAACCAGCTGATTTTGATAGAACTAAGGGACTAACAGTAATGGAAAATATATTACAAGCTCAACCTGAAATAGATGCTGTATTTGCTCATAATGATGAAATGGCTTTAGGAGCATTACAAGCGATTAAAGGGACAGGTAGAGATATTATGGTTGTAGGTTTTGATGCAACAGATGATGCTGTTAAAGCAGTAAAGGATGGAGAAATGGGTGCTACAGTTGCACAACAACCTGATAAGATAGGTTCATTAGGAATAGAAGCAGCAGATAAGGTTATAAACGGAGAAGAAGTTGATGAATTTATTCCTGTTGATTTAAAATTAGTCACTAATGAGAAGTAATTGTGGAGGAAAAGTAGCTATTAGCTCTCAGCTCTTAGCTGTTAGCAAAGACATATAAAACAACAATAGAGATGAAGGCCATTCGCTCTTCGCTTTTCGCCATTTGCAAAAATAAAGATTAAGAAATAAAAAGGTATTTCTTCAGTAAACAAAGAAATACCTTTTTATAGTATAAAATTTTTATAAATTGTGGGTGATAAATTGGCTGACTATAAAAATCTAAAAGTGTGGCAAGGTGCACATAAACTAACTCTAGCTATATACAAGACTACTAGTAAGTTTCCACATGAAGAAAGATTTGCATTAACTTCACAATTACGAAGAGCAGCATCGTCTATACTAACTAATATAGCAGAAGGAAGTGGTCAATTAACTGATAGTAATTATGCTAGATATCTTGCTATTGCTAGAGGTTCTGTTTTAGAAGTAAGTTATTTATTGATTTTAAGTAAAGACTTAGGTTATATATCAATAAAAGATTACAATAAGCTAGAGCAACTTAATACTGAAGTTACTAAAATGTTACATAAATTCATTAACAAACTAAGAAGCAATTGAAAAGTTTTTAAAAGCTAAAAGCTAATAGCTAGTAGCCAATAGCTATGTTGTGTCAACAACATGAAATCAAACTGTAACACAACTGTAATAGTATTTATTACAAAATTAGTATATAATTAATAGTGTAGTTAAAGGGGTTACCCAACTAATATTACAGTTTCATTACAAACTGACTTGTCTCATTGACTCACAAGTGAGACGATGCTATAATTAGGTATAGAATGCAGGAATTTTCATTAATCCTGCTTCTAGAAATAATTGTTAGACTGGTTTGGGGGTTACAGTCTGACTACATATTTCAACTCCTAAAAAATTATAAAAAAACAAAAATTAAAGGAGGAGGACTTTGACAATGAGAAAGATTTTATCACTAGTACTTGTACTTACTTTAGTACTAGGAAGCTTCAGTTTCGCATTTGCAGCTCAAGACGATGTATCAGGACATGAAAATGAAGCTGCAATTAGAAGATTAATGGAGCTTGGCCTAGTAGAAGGTGATTCACGTGGTATCAGACCAGATGATACAATTACAAGAGCAGAATTTGCAACAATGGTGGTTAGAGTATTAGGCAAGGAAGACATTGCTAAATTTACTACTGGAGCTACAAACTTTGCAGATGTTCCTGCAGGACACTGGGCTTCAGGTTACATTAACGTTGCTAGCACAATAGGGCTAGTAAATGGTTATGGAGATGGAAACTTCGGTCCAGAAGATGAAATTACTTATGAACAAGCTTTAACGATTGTAGTAAGAGCCTTAGGGTACAATCAAGAAGCTGTAGAAAAAGGTGGATATCCAGTAGGTTACTTAGTAGTAGCTGACGACTTAGACTTAGATATCAAAGCAGAAGGAACTGCTGGAGTACCAACTACAAGAGCTACTGTATTCCAAATGTTAGATAATGCATTAACAGTAGACATGATGGTACAAGATGGATTTGGTGAAGATAAAACTTATAAAGTAGAAGAGGGCAAAACTTTATTAGGGGAATTAGGATATGACAAACTTACTGCAAGAGTAGTTGACATCAATACTTCTGATTTAGAAATCACATTAGAAGATGAAGGTGATTTTGAAGTACCAGAAGGATTTGAATTTGAAAAAGCTTATGGATTAGAATTAACTGTATGGGTTGATGGTGACGAAGTAGTAGTTTGTGAAATCAATGATGAACCTATGTTTGATGCAGTTACAGGGGCAGAAGATGAAATTACACTTGTATCTGCTGATGAAGATTATGCTGTAGTTGAAGATGCTACTTTAATTTTGGATGGAGAAGAAGTTAAAGCAGAAAACTTTAATGCTGATTACGCTAAAGTAGTTCTTAATGACGAAGATGAAGTAATTTGGGCTCAAGGATTTACTTTTGATGATACTTTCGTAGTAGAAGAAGTTGAAGATGGAATTATCTACAGCTATAACAGTGATGAATTAGACAGCGAAGATTATGTAATAGTTAAAGATGGTACTGAAATAGTTGCAGAAGACATTGAAGAAGGAGACATCTTATTCTACAACAAAGACGAAGGTTATATCGTAGTTTACAATGAAAGTGAAAATGGAGAAATAACAAGAGTATATGACAATGCTGTTAAGTTTGAAGGCGAAGTATATGATTATGCACTTACAAACTATGATATGAAATATCTAGATGGTACAACATTAGGTAAAGCGGATAAAAACGTTCTTGATGCAATGATGGATGAAGATGAAAACGTAACAGTTTACTTTGACTTTGCTGGAGACATAGTATTAGTTGAAGGAGATCAAGGTGAATCTGATACAACTTCATTCTATGCAGTAGTTGAGAGCACTACATCTCCTTATCCTGATAGAGGAACTACTAAGTATACATTTGATATTCTAAATGAAGAAGGCGATGTTGTTAAGTATGATTTAACTGAAACATTTGCTGATGAATATGATGGAGATGGCACTAATGGAGTAACTACTTGGACAACTGATATAGTAACAGGAGCAGTTGTTGAAGTAACTGTTGATGAAGATGGAGATATTACTGAAGTTGCATTAGTAGGTTCATCAACTACATTATCAGGTGAAGACCTAGAAATAGATGCAACTTATGCTGAGGGTTATAGATTACAAGATGATGCTGTTGTATTCTGGGATGAAGATAACGACGATGCAGTAGCAGACTGGACAGTTATGACTTGGTTAGAAGCTGAAGATGAATTCAGCAAAGTTTTAGATGGCGGTGCTGAAATTTATCCAGGAAGTAATGGCAGAGTTGCAGTAATGGTAGTTACAGATACAGATGTAGATAGTGATACTACTGACTATACTGGATTAGTAACAAATGTAAGAGAATTAAATACAGGAGATACATGGGAAGTTACTATCGAAGTAAATGGCGAAGAATATGAATACTTAACAGATGGTACGCTTAAAGCTTCAGGTATAACTGGTATCTCAGATATGGATGACTTAGAGGATAAGGTTGTTACAGTTACAGTTGGTAACGAATCAGAAGAAATTTCAGCAGCTGTTATTGAAACTGGTACTACTCCTGCATTAGTTACAGACATTGATACTGCTGATGATGAAATAACTGTTAGTGGTTCTGTATACGAGTTAGTAGAAAATGCAGTTATCTACGATGCTACTGACAATTATGCTGAGTTATCATTAAGAGACTTAGAAGTTAATGATAAGGTTAGTGTATATTTTGTAAATAATGATACAACAAGATTCGTTGAGTATGTAATTAGAACAGATTTAGCTCCAACAACTGGTGGAGGAAATGACACAACTGTAATAGAAACTAATTATGTAATTGATTCAACATCTACATTTAAAGTAGACCTAGCTGATGGATTAACTGAATCTGATTATATAATCGTATTTGCTGAGAAAGATGGAACTGTAGCTGCTACAATTTCAACTTTCACAGATGCAACATCAATTTCAGTACCAAGTGGTTTAACTACTAATACAGAATATACAATCAAAGTTATGAAAGTAAGCGATGGTACTGTTGAAGCATCAGTAGATGTATTATATCAGTAATGTAAAAGCAAAAAGAGCTGAGGTTTTCCTCAGCTCTTTTTAGGCTCTTTGTCAATAGTTGGGGTGGGTATTCTTTAGAATGCCTGCCTTTTTCCTATTTGTAGACAATTTTATTATATGCCCTAACAATAGCATAAAATAGCTGAATATGAGCACAACAAAAATACCTAAAGGACATTTAGGTTTAAACAACATATTCTTTTCAACTATTAACTAACAGTAACGAAGAAGAATTTTTATATTATTACAATATAATTAAGTATGCAATTATTCATTGACTTCATAAGGGTTATGATATAATATAATACTATACCGACCAGTCAGTCGATGAATAAGGAGGTATTATTAATGAAAAGAATTTTTACTTTTTTACTTATATGTACAATGTTTTTATCTTTAGTAGCTTCAAGCTATGCAGTAGATAATAATCAGCAAGAAAATGAGCTAATTATAGAAAATACAGAAGAGTTAATTGAAGTCATTGAACTTTCTTTAAAGGATGCTATTAACTATGCATTAGAGCATAATAAGGATTTGACCATACAAGATTTAAATATAAAAAAGGCAGAAGTATCTTATGAAAATAATATTAGAATTGTTAAAAATTATAATAGGAACAAGGATTTAATTGATTCTTTACCTACCCCAGCAGATGAGTTAGTACAACAAAAACTTTTAGAACTTGGAGCAACAGAGCGTTCTTTAGATTTAAGTTTAAATATAGCAAAATGGAATAAGCAAATAAAAGAGAACGAAATCAAATATAATGTTGAAAAAGCATATTATGACTTATTATTAGCAGAAGAACAAATGGAAATAGCTAAAGAGAGTTTAGAATTAGCACAAGACCAGTATGAAAAGGGTAAAACCATGTATGAGGTTGGTACTATATCAAGTCAACAGCTATTAGAAATGGAATTAGCAGTATCTCAAGCACAATCAGGATATGATGCAGCTGAGATGGGATATGAAATGCAGAAAATGAGCTTTAACAATACATTAGGACTTCCTTTAGACCAAAAAGTTGTTCTTACCGATGAAATCGAGTACAAGGAACATGAGGAAATAAATTTAGAAAAATCAATTAAAGAAGCTTTAGAAAATAATGGTTCTTTAAAGGTAGCAAAAGAAAACTATGAATTAGCCCAATTAACATTAGAAGCAACAAAGGCTAGATATCCTGAAATTACATACAAATATAGGGAACAAGAAATATTAGTTGAACAGGCAGCTAAGAGCTTAGATATGGCTAAAAATGGCGTTGAAATGGGAGTTAGAAGTGCATACTTACAGTTAATAACAGCAGAAAAACAGATAAAAACATATGAAAAAACTGTAGAAAAAGCACAGAGAGCTTTAGAATTAGCTGAAATAAGCTTTGAACTTGGGCAAAGTACATCAACAGAGGTTTCACAGGCTAGACTACAGTTAATGGATGCTAAAAATAATTTAGCTAAGCAAATTCATGCATATAACATGGCATTATTAGATTTCCACTATAGTACAGGATTAGGTAAAACTCAAATATCGACTGGATATTAACAAAAAATCCTAGCCGACTTGGTTAGGGTTTTTTGTTATTTAAGAAAGTATATTTACTGTATAGATTGTAATTAAGTTGAATATAAGTTTTAAAATCAGAGAGAATATTTGTAAAATTATTATCGAAAAGCGAAAGGCGAACAGCGAATAGCCTAA